>CAZXNN010000461.1:0-3058 GCA_964641915.1 uncultured Nitrospira sp.
GCCTCCAATTTCTCGCCTGCCCAGTATTTTTTGTAGCGTGCATCCGGTGAGACCCGAGCGGCGCTGCAGACTCCGTCAGTCGAGCGAGTCGGCTATGTGTGCGGCGAGCGTGTGCACGCAAGGCTCTATGGTTGGGCTCAAATTGACTGAGTTTTTGGCAGGTGTTAGAATTCGCTGAATTTTTGAATGCCTCCATGTCCGGTTGCGATCAGCAGCCGTCACCATATAACTTCGTCGGAAGGAGTGGGAAATGGCCGTTCCGGTTTCCCAAATGTATACAGTCGCGTCATACGTGCTTGGCCGGAAGTTCAAGGGCGTGAGGCGCTATCCGCTGGTCTTGATGCTCGAGCCGCTCTTCCGCTGCAATCTGGCCTGCGCCGGTTGCGGGAAGATCCAATATCCCGACCATATTCTCGATAAGCGATTGACTCCCGAGCAATGTTGGGCCGCGGCTGAGGAGTGTGGCGCCCCTATCGTGGCGATTCCCGGTGGCGAGCCCCTGATCCATCCTGAGATCGGGCGGATCGTCGAAGGTCTGGTGGCGCAAAAGCGCTATCTATACGTCTGCACGAACGCCATTCTGCTGGAACGGAAACTCAAAGAGTTCACACCGTCGAAGTATCTGACCTTCAGTGTTCACATGGACGGGCTGAAGAATGAGCATGACCTCGCGGTCTGCCGGGACGGGGTCTACGAGATTGCGGTGAAGGCCATCAAGGAGGCGTTGAAGTGCGGGCATCGGGTCACAACGAATACTACGTTGTTCGATGACGCCAATCCGGACCGCGTGAGAAAGTTCTTCGACGAGATGATGGATCTGGGCGTCGAGGGCATGATGATCTCGCCGGGGTACAGTTACCAGAAGGCTCCCGACCAGCAGCACTTCCTGAAGAAGGCGAAAACGAGAGACCTGTTCTCGAAAATCCTGAGCCGGCCGAAGGCGAGATGGAAGTTCAATCAGTCGCCGCTCTTCCTCGATTTTCTGATGGGGAAAAAGGAATATGAGTGTACGCCTTGGGGGAATCCGACGTACAACGTGTTCGGATGGCAGAAGCCCTGCTACCTCCTGCAGGAAGGCTATGCGAAAACTTTCCGGGAGCTGATGGAAACCACCGAGTGGCAGGACTACGGCACGAGCAAAAATGAAAAGTGCGCCGAATGCATGGTGCATTGCGGATACGAGGCGTCAGCGGTCAGCGATACGTTCGGCACCGTGGGTGGATTTGCCCGGACCGCCAAGCTCACACTGTTGCCTACGTCGCGGTAAACAAGGGGCGCTTGTCGTATGACTGACACAAAAAGCCATGAGGCCGGCGGAAGCGGTTCTCTTCAGGGGCGGGTGTTTCGTCCAGCTTCCGCTGCTGAAACCGCCGAGGCGATCGATCTCGCGTTCGATTACCGGGGCGATGTGACGCTCGAACTGCGTGGAGGCGAATCACTCAAAGGGTACATCTATAACAGGCTCGCGACCGGCACCCATCCAATCATCGAAATTTTCCAGACCGACAACCCTGTACCTAGGCAGATTCCCTATGCCGAGATTGTCTCCATCGCCTTTACGGGGGCGGATACTGCGAGCGGCAATTCATGGGAAGCGTGGGCATTGAAAAAGGACTCGGAGCGGCGCGCAGAAGCTGATCGTGTCGAGGCCGATGCGCGCGCGCGCGGCCTGCTCTAGTCTTTACTGCTCCCCGTCCTTGTGTGCCGTTCACACTGTTTTTCCCGGATTTCTCCGCAAGCATAACCGCTTTCGTGTCGTCAACGGCCTCTTTCTCACTTCGAAATCCATCGCGTGTGTGGGTCATACTCCCCCGTCCTCTAATTGACAAAGAATAGGGGCTATGTTACAAGAATCGGCCTTAAAATTGGCTGGCGCATTCGACGATACTTTGCAAGTCGCCGGGTGTCATAGGATGAGTGGGAATATGGGGATTGGCACGGACGAGTGGAGTGGAAACAAAGAAGGGAGTCTGGCTTTCGGTGGATCATCGTGGTCGCCACGGCCGGCATCTGCGTCTTCGTTACACATCCAACTATTCTGTACGCTACTCATGAAGCCGACCATCGGTATACGGTTGAAGGGTTCGTCTGTAAAGCCGATGGGACGCCAAGCGCCAATACGGAAGTCTTGGTCAAGGATACGAGAATTTCTTATGGGCAGACCGTCACGACAGATGACGGAGGGTACTATAAGGCAGCGTTTCACCTGCATAATGACAACCTAGGTGATCCGCTTCTGGTTGAAGTCAAGGGCGAGCAGCAGCACCATAAGATTCAGTTCGATCCGAAGGATCTTGAAAGTGAGCGAAGGATCCAGGTCAATTTCGGATCCGGTTGTGTTCATGATCGTTCGGCGCCTCCAGCATGGTTGTGGGTGATGCTTGGGGTGGTCGGCGGGTTGGTGGCTCTCTTCGTTGGCCTGAAAGTCGTTCGGTCTCAGCGCAAGCGGGACGGAAGGCGAGAGAAGGGACAGGGTAAGCGGAAAAAGTAATCGGCCTCTCCGGGAGCTGAGTGGGGCGCTCGTCGGGCTAGAAGGCCAGAGATGTTGGGGCATGTATAGTTGTGGTTTTTTTGTGAACGCAGAGTAGCGCTTTTGTAAGGGCCGGCCCCTTGCGGAGGCGTTTTTTTCTGCCTTGAAGATGAATGTGTCGGTTTTGGAATGCATTGTCGGGCGTAGAAAAGGAGTGGAGGGAATCATATGAAAATGTCGTGGCATCTGATGATGGTGTTGGGGGTGGGTATGGCGGTAGCTGCTTGCGGCGGAGGTGAAGGTGGTGGTGAAGGCCCGGTTGTTCCTCCTCCTCCTGCCCCTGCCGAGTATGCCGATAAGCACATGCCTGCTGGCTGGTGGGCGGATGCGGCGAAGCTGGAAGAAGGCCGGAAGCTCTTCATCGGCGAGACGAATCCCGACGTGAATTGCGCCAGCTGCCACGGTAAGGACGGCAAGCCGGTCAAGGCGGGTGCTCGTGATTTCCGCGTCGGTGACCGGATGAAGCTGTATTCGGATGCCGTGTGGTTCTGGCGTATTTCTGAGGGTGTGCCGAACACCAAGATGAAG
>CAZXNN010000462.1:0-3058 GCA_964641915.1 uncultured Nitrospira sp.
ATTAAAGGCTATGTGGAGGCGCTGTTGGATGGGGGGAAAGACGATCCGGACACCGCCGTCAGCTTTCTCACGATCATCCTGAAACAGAGCGACCGGCTCAACCTGATCCTGGAAGATCTGCTGGAGCTGTCCAAAATCGAGTCGGGGAGAGTCTCCTTCAAAGAAGATCCGCTGGATCTCCGCAGCTTGATCGAACGGACCCTCTCGATGATCAAACCCCTGGCGGATAAAAAAGGTCACCAGCTCGTCTCCCGCATCGACGACCGCCTCCCGCCGATCGCCGGAGACGAAGGCCGCCTCGCCCAAGTCCTGACCAACCTCCTCGACAACGCGGTGAAGTACACGCCCGAGCGTGGAACCATTACCGTGACAGCTAGAAAGGTGCCGGAGCAGGCTGTTGAACTTACCGTGAGCGATACAGGCCTCGGGATACCTGAGCAGGATCGCCCGCGCGTCTTCGAGCGCTTCTACCGGGTTGATAAAGCCCGCTCACGCGAACTGGGAGGAACCGGACTCGGCCTCGCCATCGTGAAGCATATTGTGGAAGGACATGGGGGACAGGTGTGGGTAGAGGCTCACGCCCCACAGGGAAGCCGCTTCGTGGTCCGTCTGCCGATCACTCGCCAGACGAGAGGGCCTCTTCACGCAAAAGAGGACAAAATTATATAGACGAGGGCACCAAGGGCTCCCGCCCCCGGCATGGTAAAGATCCAGGCGGAGAGAATCTTCGTCGTCACCCCCCACCGCACCGCGGAGAGACGCTTGGTCGCTCCGACCCCGAGGATCGACGACGTGATCGTGTGAGTCGTGCTCACGGGCAGACCAAAGTGCGCCGTGAACAAAAGGACGCTCGCCGCGCCGGTCTCGGCGGCAAAGCCATGCACCGGATCCAGCTTGACGATCCGCATCCCGAGCGTGCGCATGATCCTCCGGCCACCGACCATCGTGCCCGCGCCCATCGCCAGCGCACAGGACACCACGACCCATGTCGGCACCTCGGACGAGGTCACCTGGCCTGACGCCACCAGCGCCAGTGTGATAATGCCCATTGCCTTTTGCGCGTCATTGGACCCATGGCTGAAGGCCATAAAGCTCGCCGACAGCAACTGCAACCGGCTGAAGACTTTCTGCGCCACGCCCCGCGGCACCTTGAAGAAGGACCAACTGACCGCCACCATGATCAAAAGCCCCATCAAAAATCCGAACAGGGGAGAGAGGACCATCGCCTCAAGGATCGCCCGCAACCCTTTGAACTGCACCACCGACCAGCCCCCGTGCGCCACGGCCGATCCGACCAACGCGCCGATCAGGGCATGCGAGGAACTCGTCGGCAACCCCAGCATCAGCGTGATGAGATTCCACAGAATCGCACCGGCCAGTGCGGCACCCACCACCACACTGGTAATGGCCTCGGGAAAGACGACTCCGCCGCCGATCATCTTCGCCACGGCGGTGGAGAAAAATGCGCCGGCCACATTCAACACACCGGCCCACATCACGGCCGCCAGGGGACTCATCACCCGGGTCGACACCACCGTCGCCACCGCGTTCGCGCAATCGTGCCAGCCGTTCGAAAAATCGAACAGCAACGCCAGTACGACCGTCAACAAGAGCATTCCAGTTAAATCGGGCATGATCATCCAGGGGGAAATAGGGAGCGTACCCGTCAGTTGTGTTTCAACACGATCCGCTCGAGAATGTTGGCCACGTCTTCACACCGATCAGTCCCCGCCTCGAACGTTTCGTAAATCTCTTTCCACTTAATGACGGAAATCGGATCGGTCTCTTTCTCAAACAAGCCGGAGATGGCATCGCGCGACACGCGGTCGGCTTCATTCTCCAGGCTGTTGACTTTCACACTGCATTCGTTGATCTGCGCATGCGACATCCCCACCCGATCGACCGCTTCGCCGACAGCGACAGAGGCTTGGTAGAGAATGTCGGCCAGGCGAATCGCCGATTCGGTCGGCTGCGCAATTTTATAGATGACAAACCGGTCAGCCACGGCTTCAACGGCATCGAGGATGTCGTCCAGTGCGCTGGCAAGATCGTGGATGTCTTCGCGATCGATGGGCGTAATAAACGTCTGGTTGAGCTTGGTCGCGATATCGTGGGTAATCCCGTCGCCCACATGCTCGACGTCTTTGATCTGTCTCGCTTGCGCCGCAGGATCGCGAAACTGATCCATCATCTCTTTGAGCAGGCGGCTGCCTTCAATCATATTGTGGGCCGCCTTCTTAAACATTTCGAAAAAGGCTTCCTCTTTGGGTATGAAACTAAGCATCGCAATCCGCGCTCCTGGAATAGATAGGTTGCCCCATGTCTTTTATCGTCTCCGCGTAGCAGGCTGATGACGCCGGGACGGGATCGCCCCCCCTCACCATCGCACTAACCCGGTCGCCCAGGTCAAGCCACCGCCGAAGCTCCCCAATAACACCAGATCATCGGTTCGGATCTGTCCGGCCCGGACCGCCGCATCCAGCGCAATCGGCAACGACGCCGACGAAGTATTCCCGTACCGATCGATCACCGAAGCCAGCCGATGAGCAGGAATGCCCAAGCGATCCGCCACATTCGAGAGAATCCGGCCATTGGCCTGATGGAGCACCACCTGACCGAGGTCGTCGATCCGGACACCGAACTCTTTCAAGATATCCTGCACCGCCCGCTCGACCCGCCTGACCGCAATGCGGAATAACGAGGCTCCCTGCATTCGCAGCACATGGTCATGCCGGGCCACCGTCTCCGCCGACGCCGGCACCCGTGATCCACCGGCAGGCAGGCGAATCAAATCGTGCTTCGATCCATCCGAATAGAGTCGAATCCCGAGCAGGCCATGCCCATTCGAGCCCTGATCGTCGTCACCTCGCACCACGACAGCCCCGGCACCATCACCGAATAAGACCGCCGTCGCCGCATCCGTAGGATCTAAAAATCTCGATTTCACTTCAGCTGCCACAACCAGGCAGATCTTGGCCTGCCCGCTCAGAATCATGGCGTTGGCCATCGACAATGCATAGAGAAAGCCCGAGCATGATGCGGACACATCGAATGCAGC
>CAZXNN010000463.1:0-3033 GCA_964641915.1 uncultured Nitrospira sp.
GAAGAAGCCAAAGCAGCCATTGCGGCATTGAACGGCTCACAGATGGATGGACGCCCGTTGACGGTCAACGAAGCTAAGCCCCAAGAACCGCGCACGGGCGGCGGTGGCGGCGGCGGCGGTCGTTTCGGCGGCGGCGGCGGCGAGAAGCGCGGCCGGTTCTAGTTCGGTCGATGCAAGGAGGAGCGCATCATTGCGCTCCTCCTTCTCCCTCGCTCCCACAAGGAGACTCCCTTATGTCCACTCCCCCAACGTCAGCCACACACCCAGCCGTTCCGAACTATTTGACGACGGTGCTCTTTGGTATTGTCACGGCTGTCGCCATGATCGGCGTGCCGGCATTCGGCTATTTCTACGGTTACAGCTGGGTCGATTGGACACTGTTCGGAGTGCTCTATGTGGTCACAGGGCTGGGGATTACGGTGGGGTACCATCGGCTGCTCTCGCACCGCAGCTTTGAATGCCCGAATTGGGTGAAAGCCGTGCTCTTAGTGGCCGGCGGGTGGGCGCTGGAAAACTCTGCGCTGAAGTGGGCGGCCGACCATATCCGCCACCATGCGGCCTGCGATCAGGACGCTGACCCTTACAATGCGACCAGGGGATTTTGGTACAGCCACTGCGGATGGTTGTTTTACAAAGACACGAACGCCAACGACAAATATGCCTCCCGTTTACGCCAGGACTCGGTTGTCATGTGGCAACATCGCCACTATTGGATGATCGTACTCTCCGGCCTGGCACTGACGTTTGCCGTGGGCTTTCTCTACAATGGCTGGATGGGCGGGCTGGGATGTTTTCTTCTCGCGGGCGTCGGTCGCGCCTTTGCCGTGCTCAACTCAACCTTTTGCATTAACTCAGTCTGCCACCTCTGGGGACGTCAGCCACATAGTCAGGAAGACTCCAGCCGCGACAGCTGGTGGGTATCCTTGCTGACATTCGGCGAGGGGTACCACAACTACCACCACACGCATCAAAACGATTACCGCAACGGCCCCCGATGGTACAACTTCGACCCATCGAAGTGGCTGATCTTCACACTGTCAAAACTGGGGCTTGCCTCATCGCTCAGGACCGCGGCCTCTTCCGCACGCTAGCTGTCGCAACTGACGACGACTCTCCGCCCGTTCACGTTCAGGAAACGGGCTTCCAACCGGCGAGCACGCACCGTTGCGCGATCAATGGGAGCACGCCGTCGAGATCTTCCGAGACCTGCGTCATGACGCGTTCGGCCAATATCTGATCTTCAAAACATTCAAATACGTCGTCGAGGAATCCGCCTCGCAACAGCGGATGATGCAAGAGCGCTTGGCCAGGACCAGTCGCAACCTCCAGGGGATACTCCGCCACCTCAAGGCGGTGGAGGCCGGCTCCATCGAGCCATTCCCTCCCCTCCTCCGCAGACGGACGCTCCGCGATATAAGCTTCGAGACGTCGGCGCTCCGTGAGCAACCCCAGCGTCGCCATTTCCTGATCGACCCGACGCCACAGAGAATCGAAGGTGCCGAGGGAGGGAAAGGTCAGGACCATCTGGCCGCCTGGATTCAGGTGAGCCGCCAATCCTTGGATGACCTCGAATCGGTTCGGACGAAAGAACATCACGGAGAGATTACCAGTGATGCGATCGTAGAGGGGAAGTTCAGCCGGCAATGCACGCAGGTCGGCACACTCGAATCTCAGCCAGGGAAGCTGATTGCCCTGGATCGATCGCGCCCGGGCGACCTGGCCGGCACTCAGATCGATACTGAGCACCTGCCCTCCGGAACCAACCTGCTCGGCCACGTAGAACGCAGGAATCCCATGGCCTCCTGCCACATCAAGAATCGTGGCACCGGGACACAGATCAAGATGGCGCAACAACGACTCGGCAAACGGCGTGGACCAGTAATCGTGCTGAGGAAGACGCCAACGGGATGTCACGGTATATTCTCGATGAAATCTGGTGTAGAAGCAGGCTACCGGCCAAACCGCATCCTGTCAATGCCGCAGCCTTTGCGTCTGACGGCATTACCCGATGCGTTCGTTGCGGCTACTTCCTATTGGACTTAGAACCGGGCGAGGACTTCCGTTCAGCAGAGTTCGTCGCAATGCGCGCGCTGGAATCCTCGGCATCGTCATTGTCAGTTTCGGGCTCAGTCGTTTCTCCTTCTGCAAGGAGATCCTCGATTTGCCCTTCAGTGCAGGTCAACTCTTGCGGGCTCGAGACAGAAGGCGCAGGAGTTGCCAGCACCTTCTTCTCCAGCGTCGGTTTCCGAAGATCGTCTTTCATCATTTCCCCGCTTCCACTCCTGCTCACATTCGATGCGGCTCGCGTAGCAAGACCGCTCATTCACCGGACTCGGGATCTACTACATGCGGTACAGGTGCACACCAGCGTCCACGTGAAGACGCTGGCATGCCCTACCGCTTAGCACCATGTGCGATGGACCTCGCTAATCCGCTCCTGGCCGCCTACATTCTGAATTTGCCATTTCACATCGTCCGGAATCGACACGACCTTCAACTCGGCGCAATGCCCGTTTGCCTCTGATGCCAATTCTTCGACCACTCGCACGAGATGTTGATCATCACGCGGAATCAGCCTGCCGCACTGATTCAAGCTGGGCTCCCGAACGGCAGCAGCGATCGGCCAATAGACACCAGGATTCGCCTCACCCAGGGCTTCGGCTTGTCCCAATTCACGCAACCGCATGAAGGCTTTATGGCTCACACAGAACTCTTCGTTGCTCGTGTTGATCACAATTTTTTTCATGACACTCACTCCAGTTTGGTAGCCCCATCGGGCCTCCTCACACCCAAGGAAGCGGCACTGTGTCGCCGGGAAACTCTAGGCTTTCGGTTCAGGATCCTTATAGCCAACATAGTTGCCGGTCCACGTCGAATAGCGGCGATTCACCCAGGTGCTGACTTCTTCTTTCTGCGCGTCCCCATACCGCTTCTGGAGCACGCTGCCGAACCTTGCCACATCGCCCGCGATCTCGACGAGATCTTCGTCTGTAATCTTGCCCCACGTGGTCTTGAGCGGCTTCTTCAGTTGCA
>CAZXNN010000464.1:0-3026 GCA_964641915.1 uncultured Nitrospira sp.
ACTCGCAACAGCAAGTCCGTGTCGTGCAACGCCTGTTGAGTAGGGCAATCCACCGACGTAAATCTTCGAACCCATGGGGTTCCTCCTTTGAGAAAATGGTGTTGTGCTGGACTCGAGAACGGAGGAAGGAAGGAATGGGCCGAAGACGTCAACACAGCGGCGGCTTAGCTCTGGCTTCCGATCAAATTCCCGGGCACAACCATAACAACATCGATTCAGGCCTTGTCACATTCAACGCTTGATTGCCAGGCCTCTCGCAATCAAGCAAGGCGATGCTACTCCAGCAAACTGAGAAAAGGCAAGCAGAGAATCAATTGGCTCATAGCGATATCCCGTTCAATAGGCGGCCGGTGAAGAAAGCGGTCGATGGGAGAACAGGGGCACTGCATGCAACGTGTCGAAAAACCAGGATGTTTTCCCTTGCATCACCACGCCGACTTGACCGGTTCCCAGCATCTGATCCTCTACCGAGAGCACCAAGACTCCGTCGACAAATGCCTCGATAAAATCTTTGCTGACAATCGTGTTGCGCTGAACCCGAAGGCTATGCCAATCGATAGGTTTCAGCGTCACGGCTGTCTGACCCAATATCGTGACCACTCCCTCAATCACACGGATGACCTGTGCGCGCTTTGCTCCAAACTCGACGAGAGCCGCATAAAAGTTTTGTGCATCCCGCAAGGCAAACACAAATCCGCCCACACCGGCCACTCCATCGGCTGACCGAATACGCATCGTGAGATCCGGATACTCATATTCAAGTCCCTGCGCGATCAGCAGCCGGAAGCAGGCGCTATCCTCGCAGGCAGACGTCCCCATCACCACATTCGGAGCGGACGGGGCTGTGTCATCGGCTTCTACCGACCAGCTCGCCGAGACCCCAGCCCCAGAGGACAGCGGAACAAAACCTCCAGGGATGCTTTTGGTTGCATCCTTGTCGAATGTCCACTTATGGAAGAGGCCGCCGGTCGCCTGCTGCTTCAGATTCGCTTCCTTCTCCTCATGGTTCTCACGGGGGACCGCCGACACCGGCTCAACCCCCGCCAAGAAAACCACCGCCACACAGAGACTGAGCGACAGCGTTGCTCGAATGTTCTGAGCTATCACACGCATGGTCCAGAGAACCTCCCGCTTGATCATTTCTGATCCACCAGCTATGGCTTCGAACCCGTCACAGAGTTCCGCCGCATGCTTACAATATCTCGCTGCAACCGATCCCGCTCGGCCAAAATCCGCTTCCGCCGCTGCCAACGATCCCACGTCCACCATCGAAGCTTCTGGGCAAACGTCACGGACGGAGGGGCCGAGCTACCGCCAGGAGCATGCTGAAAATCATACCCCTGATGATCGCCGCGGTTTTCGAAAAACCGTTTATAGAGGTGCTCGTACAGGCCCTGCCCAGATCCGCCGCCAGCCACAGGCACTCCTTTCTACAAAAGCGATTCCAATTGAGCGCTCTCCGTCACCGGCGCCGAGCAGGTGAACTGCTGGCAGACATACGCGGTCGCCTGCCCGTTCACGCTCACCTTCCCCGCCGCCAAAGGTAGCTCGCCCTCTTTTCCCCTGCGTGCCTCGTCAATGACCAGGAGAATCTTGTTCGGCACATACCGCTGGTGCAAAGTAGCCAAGAGCGATTCCGTCTGCGGATTGCCCCGCGCCCCGACGATTACCACTTCTTTCGGCTTGGATAAGGACAAATCCAACCCGCAGAGAAGCCCGGACGCCCCATAGGCATTCTGATCCATCAACTGGGAAAACACTCGCAGCGTCAGTTCGGCGCGATCATAATACGTCCGTTCCCCCGTCAAAGAAAAGAGGCGAATCAGCACCTGCACCGCCACCGCGTTGCCGGACGGCATCGCGCTATCCGTGCCGGACTTCATCCGATGGATGAGAACCTCGTGGTCCTTGGCCGTGAAAAAGAACCCGCCAAGGCCTTCGTCCCAGAAGTGCGTCAGCATACCATCCGCCACAACCTGAGCCTGTTCCAAATACCAGCTATGTGACGTCGTCTCGAAGGCATCGAGTAACCCCGCCGCCAGATAGGCATAGTCATCCAGATAGCCGGCAATCCGCCCGCTCCCGCCGGCGACCGTGCGAGACACGCGACCGTCGGCAATTGCATAGTCAATTAGGAACGTCAGGGCCTGTTCGGCTGATGACAGGTACCACGGGGTCCCGAAGGTCTGATAGGCATCAAGGAAGGCCGAGATCGCGAGAGCATTCCAGCTCGTGAGAATATTTTCATCGCGTTGGGGCTTCACTCGCTGCTCGCGGGCAGTCAACAATTTCTTCCTGGCCGGGCGCAGCGTCGCCTCAAGCTGCTCCTGAGCCTCAGCGGACGATCCGGTGTCTCCCAGCCGATTCAAGACCGTCTTCCCCTCGAAATTGCCACCGCCGGTCACGCCATAGGCCCGGCAGAATATCTCGCCCAACTCCTGTCCAAGCACGGCCAGAATTTCCGCCTGGTCCCAGACAAAGAACCGGCCTTCCTCACCTTCACTATCGGCGTCCTGCGCAGCGAAAAAGGCTCCGTCCGCATGCGATAGTTCACGACGGGTCCATTCGAGCGTCTCTTCGACCACCTGACGGAACCGCGCCTCTTTGGTCAGGCGCCATCCGTCGAGATAGATGCGGACCAATTGCGCATTGTCATAGAGCATCTTTTCGAAATGCGGGATGAGCCACTGCCCGTCGACCGAATACCGGTGAAACCCGCCGCCGAGATGATCATAGATCCCGCCGGCCGCCATCTTTCGCAACTGCAATAAGACCTTCTCTTGAGCCGTCGCGTCTTTCGTCCGATAGGTATGGCGCAACAACAGGCTGAGCGGCGGGACCGTGGGAAACTTAGGACCCTCCCCGAATCCGCCGTTGACGGGATCAAAGAACAGCCCAAGATCCTTCACGCCATCAACCAGCAGCACATCCGTGAGCGGCTCTGGAGACGGCTGATGCGCACTCACCCGGGTCAATCCCGCCTTGACCCGCTCGACGTTTTTCACCACATCGTCACGGTGATTCCG
>CAZXNN010000465.1:0-3024 GCA_964641915.1 uncultured Nitrospira sp.
ATCTCCTGACCGTCACAGAGGCCGCCGAGGAAGCGCGGCTTTCCGAATCGACGATTTACCTTGCTTGCCAGGCCCGCGTCCTGGCGCACCACCGCCTGTCCGGTGGCGGGCGCAGGGGGAAGATTCTCATTCGCAGGAGCGACTTGCAGGCGTGGATCGCGGCGTCGCGCGTGGAGGCGAACACGGTCCCCGAAGAAGATGATCTAACTTATCTGTGATTCACCCGCCAATCGCCTTCACCGCCGCCGCAGCCATCGCCTCGTCCATCAACTCCAAATGCGAATAATTGGAACGAATGACTGACGGGGAATTTCCGACGAGTTCCGCGACGACATCGACTGGCACACCACGCACGAGTGCATTTCCAATGTAACCGTGACGCCAAACGTACGCGCTCACCGGAGCAATCCCCAGCTTCTCTCCCACCCGCAAAAGGTAACTGCTGACATTGGCTCGCGTCCAGGCGTTGCCCCGGCTATTGCGTAGCAGAGGCCCGGTGGGATATGTCGCCGCCAGTTCCTTCAACCGCGCGAGGATAGTCGGAGGGAAGTACAGCGTGCGGGTTTTGCCCTTCTTCTGGGTCTTGTGTTTGCGACGAATGCTGCGCCCCTTCTCAAAATCAATGTCCGCCGCTGTGAGCTTCGCGCCCTCGGAGAAGGGTCTACACCCGGTCTGTTCGAGCAGTTCGAGAAAATCCCGCATCCGATCCGACACCGTCGCCTTGATCCTTGTGCGCTCCTCTGGGCTAAGGACACGTTCACGCTTTCCCGTACTCCTGCGTTTGAGTTTCTTGATGGGGTTCTGGGAGAAGTGGCCCTGCTCTTCCCCAAAGTTGAACACGGCCTTGATGGTGGAGATAAACAGAGCCTTGGTGGACTCCCCCCAATTCTCCTGCTCGTCAAGCCAGGACTCTATTTCATGCACCTTCAGCGAACAGGGATCGCGGTGCCCCAGCGCCTTGGAGAACGCCCGCAACTGCACCACCTGGCTCTCGTGCGTGCTGGGCTCCTTGCGGAATTTGGTGCGGACAAGATAGTTGTCGCACAATTTTCTTGTGGTCATGCCCGAGCGGTCTTTTTTGGGCGTGGGATCATCGCCGGCCAGGAGCTTGTTGAGGAGCTTTCGGGCTTCGGTTTTATCTGGGGACAGTTTGTGCTGGGTGCCGTGAAGTGTCGTCATCCACATTCTGTCGCGTTTACGCTGCCAAATACCCGATGGACGGGACATATCAGTTATTCCTTATGCGGTGTCATTTGCCGTGACAGAAAGAGCTTTTGTGCCTGTTTCCCCGGCATTATTCATTATAGCGACGTTGTGGATGTGCAAAGTGAAAACTTTGAAATATCTGGCGAAATTGCAGGAAATGTTCGCAGATCAGTGGGAGGACTTCTGGGAATGATCGCACAGATTCCCACAATTTGTCACGGTTTTCACGCTTTGCCGTGACAATTCCATGACAGCGATTTGCGCTACACTCGCCCCATCGCCAGCACTCCCCTCCCCTTAGTCGAGCGAAAAGAACAGCCGTTATACACGGGACACCTCAGCGGAAAATTGGAAGGCCATTTACGCGAGGTCGGGCGCAACAAACTCGCCTCCGTCCTGTTCCCCGTCACGCACACGAAGAAGCTCAACTGTCCAGGCTGGGGCATCCCGGCAGATACGTGCAAGAAGGGATCAGAGCTGGCGCGGAACCCCCGGAGCGTTTGCCATGAAAACAATTGCTACGCCAAGCGAGGGCGGTTTCTGATGGGCAACGTGCAAGACAAACTTCGGCAGTCGTATCGCTTCCTCTTCGATCCGCTGTGGGTTCCCGCCGCCATCCACCAGATCAGTTGGGAGAGCGACGATCTGTTCCGCCTGTTTGTGAGCGGGGATATTCAAGACGAAAACCATCTTAAAAACATGGATACCATTGCCCGAAACGTCCCGCATGTCACCTTGTGGCTGCCGAGCCGAGAAAGAGAAATCATTTTGAGCGTCCGCAAACAA
The DNA here is from genome assembly GCA_964641915.1 of uncultured Nitrospira sp. GTDB lineage: Bacteria > Nitrospirota > Nitrospiria > Nitrospirales > Nitrospiraceae > Nitrospira_D. The sequence goes on from CAZXNN010000465.1 coordinate 1,993, forward strand.
CTTGGCGAACTGGCCCCGAACCTCTTTATCCGTGCCTCAGGGACGACAGTGGATGGACCGCCACCAACGTGGAATGCATTTACATCGACGGTCGTGACGGATCAGTCGCCAGGGCCGGACGTTTGCCCAGCGAAAGAACAAGGTGGAAAATGCCTCACTTGCCGCGCATGTACGGACCCAAACGCCAGGAACGTGATCTATCGAAAGACCTAGCTGCTCGCCGCAAACCACAACGATTCCCACACGGGGATTGGTCTGCGGTGACAGGCTGGCCGTTCCGATGGAACGTAGCGGCCCGTTTTCTTGCAGAGGCCAAGGCTATTGGCGGCCAAGAGAATAGACCCTAAAGCACGCGGATCGTGCGTCTTCCATCCCGTTTTCCCAAGCTCTCGCCACACCATGTCCGTCGTGATCTCCCGGTTCGTTCGGCATAGTTCTTTGACGATAGTTAGTGCCTTCTCCCGCCAGCCCTTGTTGGCGTTATCGGCGCAGCGAGCGACAGCGGAGAAGATGTCTTCGGTCTTCGGACGGCGGGCTTCTTCGATGGCCTGGTCGATGGAAAGCTGTTGCATCATAGGGGGCGGGGAACTTCTCTGACGGTCAGGCCGTCGTTGCGCTCGTCGGCCTTCTTCGCCTTGTCGAGCCTCCTGCGGACAATAAGGGCTCCCCGGAGACTGCCTTTCTTGATCCTTCGCTCACCTTTGCACTTCGGTACGAAGCCGCCGTCAATCTTCTTCGCCCCCTGCCGTCCTTTGGCGTAGTCGGTTCTCATAGAGAGCGTTCAAGGTCCGTTGCGACTTTGAGCATTTCATCTGCTTTCTTGCGAAGCTCGGCGGCTTTCTTCTTTTTTTCACTGTCGGCCTCGATACCCGTGATGTCCTTGAACATCTGCGCGTCGAACTCGGGGAGGGGGCGGAGGTATTCGATAGCCTTTGTCGGCATGTCTTTCCAGGCGTTGTACGGCTTGTCCCACTCTTCCAGCGTAGAGCATATCTTGGATGCTTTGACCTTCTTCCAGTCGTTTCCGCACTG
>CAZXNN010000466.1:0-3016 GCA_964641915.1 uncultured Nitrospira sp.
GAATACCGGGGCGCTGAGTCCCGTGGTAACTGTCTGGAGCTTGAGGTTGGAGAGGGGTGAGGCTGGGGACCTTGCGGCGCTTTCGCTGTTGTATGCAACGAGTAGGCTGGTGAGACATACGTATGTGATCATCCGGTAAATGAAAGGTATAATTCGTAACACCTTGTTCTATATGTAGATGATCGGTGCTAATTCTCCTCGACTCGGTAGCACCTCTTCTCCATCTCAGGAGAGACCCTCTGCGTCGGGAAGATCTAACGCGCCTCCGACTGAGGTCTGTCAGTATGAACCAGGCGAGGGAGGTGTTTGCAAGTAGGCTGCATTGGGTCTTGATCCCACCTGTGGGACTCTATAGAATGGCCCAGCTTTTCGGGTGGCTCGCTTCGAATTCGACTCCGCCCACCTTAGGATTTACCCACTCGCGCATGTACCTTGGATGGGTTGAAGCCACGGAGAGCCGTGTGACATCAGGAATCCGTTTAACCAGTGAGGAGGATTTCCCGTGAGTGACTCAGCGATTATCACATTTGCCCTCATCGCGGCCGTGGCGGGCATTGGCTATGGGTTGTACCTGGCGATGTGGGTGTTCAAGCTTGATGCCGGCAACGCGAAGATGCAGGAAATTGCAAAGGCGATTCAGGAAGGCGCCGGCGCCTACATGAATCGACAATACAAAACCGTCGGTTATGTGGCCGCAGGTCTGTTTGTTGTACTGGCCGCAGCGGGCGCGGTCTCAGATAAATTTGGGCTGCTGACGGCGACAGGGTTCCTGGTCGGTGCAAGCGCGTCGGCGCTCGCTGGCTATGTGGGCATGATCATTGCGGTTCGCGCTAATGTGCGGACGGCACAAGCCGCTCATAACGGGCTGAATGCGGCCCTGGTTGTGGCGTTTCGTGGTGGCGCGGTGACGGGTCTCTTGCTGATCGGCCTCGGGCTACTGGCCATTACAGGGTTCTATTCGATCGCTGAATCGATGGCCGGCCAGGAAAAGGCCATTCATGCATTGCTCAGTCTCGGATTCGGTGGGAGCTTGATCTCCGTGTTTGCACGGGTCGGTGGCGGGATTTATACCAAGGCTGCAGACGTCGGAGCAGACTTGGTCGGCAAAGTGGAGGCTGGGATTCCGGAAGACGATCCACGGAACCCGGCGGTTATCGCGGATAACGTGGGTGACAATGTCGGCGATTGCGCAGGCATGGCGGCGGATCTTTTTGAAACCTATGCCGTCACGACCGTTGCGGCGATGGTGCTGGCCTTTACCATGTTCAAGGGAGCCACAGCGCCTATTCTGTATCCTCTCGCGTTGGGTGGTATCACGATCTTTGCGACGATCGTCGGTATTCTCTATGTCAAGGTCGCTCCAGGGGGCGACATTATGCCAGCCCTGTACAAGGGATTATTTGTAGCTGGGGGGATTGCCGCACTCGCTTTCTTGCCCGTGACCTTTATGATCATGGGCGGAGTCGGTGGTGTCGGTGGATTCAGCTACTACATTGCTGCGTTGATTGGCTTAGCGGTCACCTTGGCGCTTGTTTTCATTACCGACTACTACACCTCAAAAGAGTATGAGCCGGTGAAGTACATTTCCAAAGCGAGTGAAACCGGCCATGCGACGAACATCATCGCCGGTCTGGCGGTGGGTATGCAGTCGACAGCCGCTCCGGTTGTGGTGATTTCCATGGCGATCCTCGGCAGCTACTGGGTCTGCGGCGGTGCTGAGTCCGGTGGGCTGTATGGTGTGGCGGTGGCGGCTGTCTCCATGCTCTCGATGGCTGGAATCGTAGTGGCGATCGATGCGTTTGGCCCGATCACGGACAATGCCGGTGGTATCGCCGAAATGTCGCATTTGGGTAAAGAAGTTCGGGACATCACTGATCCATTGGATGCTGTGGGCAACACGACGAAAGCGGTGACCAAGGGCTATGCCATCGGGTCGGCTGGGTTGGCGGCCGTGGTACTCTTTGCCGAATACTCGCGGGAAGTGGCCGCGCATAATCCGGCGCTGGCGGCCTTCGACCTCTCGAATCCCAAAGTCTTGGTTGGTCTCTTTCTCGGCGGCATGTTGCCGTTCATCTTCGGCTCCATGTGTATGAGGGCCGTCGGTGAAGCGGGAGGGTTGATCGTGGAAGAGGTCCGGCGGCAGTTCCGGACGATCCCAGGGATTATGGAAGGTACGGGCAAGCCGGAGTATGGCACTTGCGTTGATATCGTGACGCAAGCGGCCATTCAGAAGATGATGATTCCTGGTTTGATTCCCGTGGCATCACCGGTCGTCATCGGTTTAGTGCTTGGGCCGCAAGCGCTCGGCGGGGTGTTGGTCGGCAGTATCGTCACTGGTCTGTTTGTCGCGATTTCAATGACGAGCGGCGGCGGTGCCTGGGACAACGCGAAGAAATTTATCGAAGAGCAGGGGTTGAAGGGTACCGACACGCATAAGGCGGCGGTCACCGGTGATACGGTTGGTGATCCGTATAAGGATACGGCTGGTCCGGCGGTGAACCCGATGATCAAGGTCATCAATATCGTGGCCCTTCTTATCATCTCATTGATCGTCTGAGAGAAGACTTGAGATTGAGTGAGTGACGCGCCGTTTCCCATCTGGGAAACGGCGCTTTTCGTTTCTGCCCTTGCCTTGACGGGTTTCTGTTTCCTAGAGTATGGTGAATGTAGAATCGGTGGTTATGAGCTGACCGCGAGGATTTCCCTGGATGACAGGAGGTGCTCGGATGGAAAAGCAAGAACGAAAGCAAGAGCCGAGACGAGAACCGCAAGGCAAGGAAGAGGTCAAAGCCAACCCGAAGGTCGTGGAGACCGGGAAGAAGCTGAAGGAAGATATCGATAAGCTGGTTGATGAAATCGACGACGTTCTCGAAAAGAACGCGGAGGAATTTGTGAAAAACTATGTACAAAAAGGAGGCGAATAAGCGCGTGATTCCCTTCGAATCTCTTTGAGTCCCCCTTGCTGATACCCCGGTGGTGTTTTCCTCACTGTGTTGTTTGACAAAGTAGCAGCGAC
>CAZXNN010000467.1:0-3002 GCA_964641915.1 uncultured Nitrospira sp.
CCCTGGCTTCAGCATCGGTGCCTTTAACGCTCCCACATTCTTTCCGCAGGCTCCTTGATCAATCACCTCGATCTGTCCACTGTCATCTTCCAAGGTCAGCGTCGTCCGTTCATGAGGACTTCCACAGATCATCCGATTCGAGACGGTATCTGCCTGAATCGCGATGATGGTCCCGGTGATTCGTATATCCCTCATTTGATATCGATCCGAATGCGCCAGCAGGGAGGCGATGGAGATTCGTTCGTATGAAGTGAGCGAGATTCTCGGCCCGGCGACCCTCGATGACTGGCGAAGGTCATCAAAGGCGAGTACGGACTGAAGACCGATCCCCCAGGAGAGTAGAAGAATGACGGTCAGGAGCTGTCTGTGAATAGGTAGATTGGGCATACGCGCCTTCATCGTTAAGAATAGCAGAGGACAGTGTCGTGGAGCCGACCATTCGGCACGGTGCCGGTCTATCGCCACTCGTCATCATCTCCCCATCCGTCCAATCGCTGGACTCCCTCCATAAAAATCTATGAGTTACAACGGGATTGAGCCCTTCTTGTCGGTGAAGTCAAATTGGAACGCATATTGCGATAGTGAAGATTCATGGTGACTATGTTCAGGTGGTCGTGGTGAGAGGCGTGACGAGTAGCGTGACAGGTTTACCGCACAGGGCGCATGTATTGCGTTGATACGAAACGAGAAGGGGAGGCTCACTATGTTTGTCGTGCTTGGTGCAACAGGGCATACGGGATCTGCAGTTGTGGAAACATTGCTGAATAAGAAGCAGTCGGTGCGGATTGTCGTCCGTTCGGCTGACAAGGGGGCTGGGTGGAAGACAAAAGGCGCAGATGTGGCCGTCGCGTCGTTAGATGATGTGCCGGCCTTGAGCAAGGCTTTTGAAGGGGCAAAAGGGATCTATCTGTTGGTTCCGCCGAACTATGGGGCGACAGCTTGGCTGTCGGATCAACAGGCTCGGATGGATCGAGCGGCGGAGGCGGTCAAAAAGAGTGGCGTTAGCCATGTAGTGTATCTCTCTTCCGTCGGTGGTCAGTTGCCGAGCGGAACCGGTCCGATTCGGGCCGTCCATTATGGCGAAGGGAAGCTGGCGGGCGCTGTCACGCACCTGACGATCCTTCGTCCGCCCTACTTCATGGAAAATTGGGCGCCGGTGATCGGTGCTGCGAAGACGCAGGGGGGCTTGCCGACGTTCATCGCTCCTCAGGCCAAGCTTCCCATGATCTCGACCAAGGATATCGGCAGGATCGGAGCGGAGTCTCTGATTGCAGGTGGGCTAGGAAAACAGATCGTGGAGATGGCAGGTCCGGAAGAGTATAGCCCCAATGATGCAGCTGCCGCGCTGAGTCAGATTCTGGGGAAGGCAGTTACGGCTCAACATGCGCCATTAAGCGCAGTCGTGCCGACGTTCAAGTCATTTGGGTTTTCCGACGAAGCGGCAAAGCTCTTTGAAGAAATGTATACCGCTTTCTCGAAGGGTGAGATTGGGTATGAATTTCCAACCAAGCTTGTGCGGGGCACCATCACCTTGTCTGAAGCCCTACGGGGGATGGTCTAATCCGGTGCGGATTCATGGCTGCGACAGGCTTGGCCTGAAAGAGTTGTGAATTGTGAATGTTGAGTGTTGAGTTGTCGGGGGCATGCTCACCACACCAACCCGATAGACCAACATCGAGCGGCTGCGCGATATCGCCACCAACCGTCATGCATCCTGTGGGTTAAGGAGGACAGGGCCATGAGTACTTCTGTTGGAACTGACAAGAAGGTCGTCGAGGTTCATCGGTACGGGTCCCGCCACTGGGTGGGAGACGGGTTTCCCGTGCGCAATCTGATTCCCGGACACTCGGTCGGTGAGCAGCTCTCCCCATTCCTCTTACTGGACTATGCAGGTCCGGAGAACTTTTCTCCGACCGACCAGCCGCGTGGAGTAGGCGAACATCCGCACCGGGGATTTGAAACGGTCACCATCATATACGACGGTGTGGTGGCGCATCGTGATTCGACCGGGAGCGGCGGCGTGATCGGACCAGGCGATGTGCAATGGATGACCGCCGCTTCCGGCATCGTGCACGAAGAGATGCACGAGAAAGAATGGGCGAGGACGGGCGGTGCGTTTCATGCCATTCAACTCTGGGTGAATCTGCCGAGCGCGCACAAGATGTCCAGCCCAGGCTATCAGACCCTGCTGAAGGCGGATATTCCCGTGGTCGAACTGGCCGGTGGAGCCGGACACCTGCGTGTGATTGCCGGAGAGTTCCGAGGTATCAAGGGACCGGCAAAGACGTTTACGCCGGTTCATCTCTACGATGTCCGCGTGAAGGCCGGATCAACGGCGGAAATTACAGTACCTTCGAGTTTCAATGCAGCGGCCTTTGTGCTGCAGGGTGAGGCATCCTTCAATGGATCCGGGGCGGTGAAAGAAGCAGAGTTGGCCCGCCTCGACCAGGCTGGGGAGCGCATCACGATTGTGGCTGCGGTCGATACAAGTCTGCTTGTGCTGGCTGGCGAGCCGATCAACGAGCCGGTGGCCCGCTACGGGCCATTCATCATGAATACCCAAGCCGAACTTGTGCAGGCGGTCAACGATTATCAAGCAGGCAAGATGGGGCACTTGTCATGAGTGAACGAGCGTTGGCGATCGACATCTATTCGGATGTGATTTGTCCCTGGTGCTACGTGGGCAAACGGCGGCTGGAACGGGGGCTCAAGCAATGGAACGGCTCTGTGCCGGTAAACATTTCCTGGCGCCCATTTCAATTGAATCCCACCATGCCACGTGATGGGATGGATCGACGACAGTACCTTGAAGCGAAGTTCGGTGGCCCTGAGGCAGCTCAATCGATCTATGACCAAGTGGCAGCAGCAGGAGCTGCGGAACGCATCCCATTCGCATTTGATCGGATTGCGCGTACGCCCAATACCTTTGCCGCACATTGCCTCATCTGGCTGGCAGGGCAGCAGGGGAAGCAGGATGAGTTGGTCGAGATGCTCTTTCGACG
>CAZXNN010000468.1:0-2989 GCA_964641915.1 uncultured Nitrospira sp.
TCGGACCAAGCGCGGGGCGAAGGTTGGCTGCCTCCACCTTGGCCCCGCCCTTTATTTTACAAGCTGGCTCTCGATTATCGTTGGGAACGTCACGGGGCGTGTTTCTGAGAGGGGATATAGAGCCATGGGGGCCTTACTTGTGCTGGTGCAGGATGGCTCTCTGCAGTATCAGGCGACGATGTCAAAAGTGTAGCATCCGTGAGCAATGATGAGCATACGTCGGTAGACAGCCCCTAAGTGGTCATGTAAACGCAGTATTCATGAACGCATCTGCTGCAGTCATGGAGTCGTTGCCGCAACCACCTCCAACGCGTCACGAGATACATGACCGATCCAAGAGTTTGACGGGCCGCCAGGGGCTCGCTATCTTACGTGTGGTTGTTACACACCGAGGCATTGATGCCCACGAACCTCGCCAGCGACGATTCTTTATTGGAAAAGGCCCGCCTAATCGGGAAGCTCCGCGCCAAGAAAGAAGCCGTGACGGTGGCGCTGGAGGAATTTATCCAACGCCGGCGCCAACGCCAGCTGCTGAAATCGCTGGGGACCTTTGACTTCAGAAAGGATTGGGACCCCAAGAAAGACCTCCGAGATCGTGAACCTCGTCGTTGATACGTCGGTCTGGTCGCTCGTGTTCCGTCGGTCTCGGGTTGATGCCTGGTTGATTCACGCGACACGTAAACCAGAATCTCTCCCTAGCCCGCGTCGAATCCAGGCCCTGAGTCGTGAGATCACTTCCCCTTCACGCGCTATCGGCTATTTAGGGACTCAACCGGCTTTGGCGACATGGTCCCCCTTCTTCGACGCGATGGATGAAATCACGGCTCAAGGCGGTGGAGCGGTCGATGGTGGAGGAGCCAATTGGGGTGTGTACCGAGCCGACGGAAACTTCACCATGGGGAACAATGATGGCCAGGTGAGCACAGCTGCCTTCGTTGCGGGTAGTGCCGTCGGTGATGGTCATAATGGCGACACTCAGGACAATTCCGTTACGTGGACCGGCAATCTAGGTCCAGGTACCTACTCACTGGTCATCGGCGGAGCGAATATAACCGCCCTGCAATCGCTCTTCAATCTCGTGCAGCAGGGGACGGGTACTCTGGCCGCGGGTTTCACCGCCTGCGACCCCAACAATCCGGTGTCCTGTAACGGGACGGCATATCCCACAGCCTATACCACGGAACGTGCTGCTCGGAGCATGCATATCAGCATGAACGTGAATGGGGTGGACTTGCAGCCAGTGCCTGTGCCGGCGGCGGTGTATCTGTTCGGCAGCGGCCTCATCGGCTTGGCCGGCATGGCCCGTCGGAAGATGGCGGCGAAGGCGTAATCGAAGTGTTTCTACTCGGCGGGATCGACACGACCCCGCCGAGCACGATGCTGCTGAATAGGGGTCGTCGTTCGCCTCAGTAGAAAGGTCAGTGTCGGAGAAACCGCTAGGAGGCCTTCTTCGTTTCTTCCTTCAATCGTTCGGCAATCCACAGCTTGATCACCGATTGCCGCGTCACCCCAAGGCGGCTTGCCTGAGTGTCCAGTGACTCGATCATCCAACTGGGAAAATCGACATTCACACGCTTTTGTTCATGGCCCGGGCGGCGAGCCTTCGAGGTCGCAAGGTACGGCGTGACATCCTTTCCTTCATCAAACATCTTTTCAAGATTCTTCGCCTTCATCGTAGAGTTTCCTCTCCTCCTGTCTGGCTCTTCGAACCGAAATCAACCGGATACGGCCGCTCCGGTAGGTAAAAAAGGCCGACCAAAGTTTTTGCCCGAGCATAGCAATAAGCACAGACCTGGGTTCGTCCTCAGTTCTCGCCGGAATTTCGAGTCGATCCTCGTCTTTCCACAGGGACTGTGCCTGCACAAAATCGATTCCATGCTTGTCGAGGTTCTTTTTGCTTTTTGAAGGATCGAACTCGAATTCCATGCAGGTATAAAAAATATACTGCCAAGAGATTGAGGTGTCAACCAAGGAAGGAGCCGATTGTCTTGTGGGCCGCCGGGACACCGATGACAGTCCTCTCTTTGCACACAAATTCCACACGCCGAAGGCAGTGGGTCGCGCAGTGCGCCGAAGACGAGACTGCCGCTGCTCACCTGTCGTCGGGAAGTCAGTCTGAGGATTTACCTCTCTATGGTTGAGGAGAGAAGGTGGCGCCGGACCCGCCTCGCCCGTTCGAATTGGCAGCGCGACGGAACCGGTGTAGAATCCCCATTTATGTCGAGGACTCCTGCACGTCCATTGCTGAAGCTGCTGCCGGCCGATCTGGGAGTAGACTCTCTCGATGACGCGATGCGTCACCCGAGGATCGGTCGTATTCTCTGGCTTGAAATTCTGGTCAACTACTCGATTGAATGGACTGCCTTGCCTCACCCGCTCGTGCCGGAAGCCTATGAGACGGCCTGCCGGTGGTACACGAAATATCGCAGCCTTGTGTCCGGGCTCGTGTCACACGTCCCGCTCCCTGAAAACCATGGCCCCATCGACGAGCGGCTTCATCGTCAGCTTGCGGAGGCTCTCGAATTTGCCCACGCTCACGCTTGACTACCTACGCGCATTACTCCGAGAATATGTCGGTGAGACAGGGCAGTCGGTCGATTTAGTCCTGATCGATGGCGTGGCCATGTTGGCGTACGGACACCCATCCCGTGCCACGATCGATGTGGATGGGGAACTCCGCGCCGGCGTCCGATCCTTAAAAACGTTTCTGAGTCGCCATAACATTCCCGCCAATCTGGGGCAAAGTCTGTCCGGCTGGTCGGTGGTGGCGATGCCGCCCGGGTATCGCGATCGCGTCACGGCTCTGATCGATGGACCAGGACTCCGGCTGTCCCTCTTAGCCCCAGTGGATTTCATTGTGAGCAAACTCCGCCGAGGCACCGATGAGGATCTTACCGACGCAACCTGGATCGCAGAGCGTTTCCACGTGACAGCTTCCCAAGTCCGTGCTGCCGCCGAGGCCGCCTTGGCCGCGTCGCTCGAAGACACG
>CAZXNN010000469.1:0-2976 GCA_964641915.1 uncultured Nitrospira sp.
CCTGCTGTTTACGAAACAGCTGCTCTACCAACTGAGCTACGTCGGCGATCCTGACACGTGGCGAACGGCTCTGGACTCCAAGACCCCGTCCGGCAAGCCAGTCGCAATGATAGCGGCGCACCCTGCGGCCTGTCAACGAAGGAGCGCCGATCTGTTGAAATTACTGCCCCGGCCCGACCTTCGCCGGTGACGAAGTCGAACCCTCTCCTGGTTCAGCGGTCCCTTTCTTGGCTGGCACGACCGCCTTTGGATTGTTCCCTTTCGCCATGGGATGGATCCGAACCAATGCCCCCTGGCCGGGAGCCGGCAGGCAGACCGGCTGCTGACTGCTCCCGATCTGCTCACTGGTCATGCGGGCGACTTCTCCGCGGGCGAATGCGCAGAGTTCACCCGCTGCCACCGTCCCGTCGCGATCGAGATCGGCCGGTCCCTGCAGGCCCCGCAGAAGCTGATAGGTGAAGAGTCCGTGCCGGCCCGGTTCAAAGGCCTGTGACTCTTGAAGACCATTATTTCCGATCATCCACATCATTTTGGCGCTGGCGTCCGTCGCACCAACCTCCCAGGCCGGAGCCGCGCCGGTCGCCGGATCGGCTCCGGCCGCATGTTCCAAGGAGACATCGAACATGAGGATGGCCCGCTGGATCGGCAGGCGCCCAAGCGCTTCTTGCATGCGGCGGATGGAATACAGGCGGCCCATCGACGCAGTCGTGCCGTCGTACGGCACCAGCGACACCGCGCCGGTGACCCCGTCGACCAGTGCCCGTCCGGCGACATAGACGTATACGACGGTATTGGGATCGACCCGCTTCGGCAGCCATTCATCGAACGTCTCGGCAAGATCCTGCTTGAGCCCATGTCCATCGGTCAGCAGACGCACACGGTCGGCGGACAGGCCTCCAATGGATTGCAGGTACGACGCCATGACCTCGGCATCCCGCGCCGCAAATTTCATGGACGGCACTTGGGTATCACGGTACCGGCCCACTCCGATGGCGATCACGACCGATTTCTGTTGCTTGAGCGCCGCCGTTCCCTTCGGCGGCTGATCGACGTCGATCGCCGCCGGCTGGCTGTCTGCCGGACTCGGCTTGACCAGGACGGTGAATTTCTTGACCGGCGGGACTTGGGCCAGGGGCGAGATAGACCGAAGTCCGAACAGCAACTCCCCGCGCACCGGTTCTTTCGCGCTGGTCATCGGTTTCGTCACGGTCACACGCTTGATTTCTCCCGGCAACACGTCGCCGACCGCCATGGTCGGCGGAAGCTGGGCGGTCAGGACCCCGGTCCCTTCCACCACGACCTCGACGCCTTGCGCCTCCGTGCGCCCTTCATTTTTCACTTCCACGTCAATCGTCAGCGGCTCATCCGGCTGGAGCAGGTGATCCCGGTTATCATCCCGCAGAATGACCCGGAATGAGAGCATGGCCGATGTCTCCCCCGTTTGATTCGACGGAGTTGCCACAGCACTCGGGACCACAGGCAGCCTCTCAAGAGATGTCTGCGCCGCCGGCTCCACTGGTCGGGCAGGCACAGCCGCGACATCGGGGACGGCAACGGGCAGGGTGGCGACAGCCGGGGCAAGGGCCGTCCCCCGGCTTAGTGTGGACTCGGCATATTCACGAATCTTAATCGAGTCGCTGATCTGTTTCGCCGCTCCTTCGGCCACCAGATCGATCGCTTCTTTGACGACGGATTCCAGCCCCGTCACGTCGCACGACGTGTCCTGCACCTCGACCTCGCCGAGACCGGAGCTTTGGAGCTTCTTCGTCCACAACGTCGAACCATCGCCGGCCAGATACGCGACGTCGAGGCCGATGGTAACGGTCACAGGATAGGATTTTTTGATGCGCCGGGGAATCGCCAGATCAATCTGCTTCAACCCGACGGAGGCATCGAGCGCCCCGTCTGAAGACACGGCTTGATCCATCACCACGCGCTGGAACACCCGGCCCATCTTTTGTTGAAGCGCGACGATTAAGGGACTGCCGATGGGCACCGTCGCCGGGGACCCGCAGGCGTTTTGATAGGTGATGGTTGTCGTGGCCAGCGAAGCCGGCACGCGCAAGACCGGCGAGAGCGCGATGGGCGCGATCCCCGCTAATCCGTCGGCGCGCTTGAACCACGAACAGGCGGTCCATGAGGTCAGCGACATCCCCATGAGAAGCAGCCCGATGGAAAGCCGAAACCAAACCGTTGTCTGTCGTCGTGGCATCACTCGTTGCACTACTGGTTTATACAGAAAACACCGGACCGATCACAACACAGACCACAAATTGACAGCTCTTCCAACCTGGGCTAAGGTCGCGCCCATGTCTGCGCATCCGACCGATCATGCCACCACACCCGCATCCCCGCCCTGGGATGCCTGGCTGCGCTTGATTCGTTTCCGCAATCAAACCGGGACCGCCCTCTTGTTGCTGCCGGTTTGTTGGGCCCTGGTCCTGGCGGAGCGTGGAGTTCCGTCGCCCCGCCTGCTCACGATTTTTGTCGCCGGCTCATTTCTGATGCGTAGCGCCGGGGTGGTGCTGAACGATCTCGCCGATCAATCGTTCGATCGCGAGGTCTCGCGAACGAAAATCCGTCCGCTGGCCTCCGGAGAACTGACGAGACGGCAGGCCTACGTCCTCCTCGCCCTCCTGCTGCTGCCGGCGGCCGGTCTCTTGTGGCTGCTCAATCCGCTGACCTTGTGGCTCTCACCGATGGCCTTGGCCTTGGCTGCGCTCTATCCCTTTTCCAAACGTGTCGTGCATATCCCCCAGGCGATGCTGGGGCTGGCCTTCGGCTGGGGGACCATCATGGCCTGGGCAGCCGCAAGAGGAACGCTCGAACCGACTGCGTGGACTGTCTTTGCCGCTACCATCGTCTGGGCAATCGCCTACGACACCATTTATGCCATCCAAGATTTGGAGGATGATCGGCGCATCGGCGTCAAATCGGCCGCGCTCTGCTTTGGCTCATCCATCTGGATCGCGGTCG
>CAZXNN010000470.1:0-2972 GCA_964641915.1 uncultured Nitrospira sp.
CCTCCAAGAAACGAGCGAGATGGCTGAATTGACCAGTCCGGATGTCCGCTATCGCCTGATCAGTCAATGGCCGATCAATAAGGCCAATGCCCCGACGACAGAATTCGAACGGCAGGGCCTGAAACAGGTGCAAGAGAATCCCAATCGACCCTATTACGGTTTTTTCGAAAGCGGTACGGAACGGTCGTTTGGGGCGGTGTATGCCGACAAGGCCGTCACCACGTCGTGCATCGAATGCCACAATGCCCATCCGCACAGCCCGAAATCGGATTTTAGGATCGACGACGTCGTCGGAGGACTGGTGATCACTTTTCCGCTGAACAATAAATAGGCAGCCGGACTAGTCCGAGGAAGAGGAGAGGCGACCCGCTCATCCGCCGATTTAAGATGGTATTGCCGGGGAAGTCCTGGAGTCGCAAGTTACAGAGCGCGTTCGCTGCCGCGAGATACATGGCACACGGAAGTTGAGTCGGCCCGGTACCGGTTAACAGGGAGCATCGCACATGAAGACGCTCATCATCATAGCCCGGGATTCCATGATCGAAGAATTGAAGGCGCTCCTGCACGAACACAGCATTACCGCATATTCGATTATTCACAAAGTAGAGGGGACGGGTCAGACCGGAACCGTGTCCGGCACCTTCTTCTATCCCGGCATCAATTGCATCATCCTGGCGATACTCTCATCCGATCAGGCAGACCGAACGATTCGCGCGCTTCAGGAACTCCATACTGCACGCATGAAGACTCCGCTCGGACAAGCAGCTCCACTAAAAGTGTTTTCGTTCCCCTGCGAAGAGCACCTATAATCCATCGGCACCGTAGTTGAGATCGTGCGGATCGGATACGAGCGATTGGTGCAAAACCGCACGATTCAGCCGAATGCGCGAATCGTCCGCTCGTGCAGAAACTGTGTCTGAAACCTTGTGAACGGCTCCTGGTCCTGCACTTTACGATTTAGAGACGCAGGGATGAACTAAGCGGCACTGATCTTGCTGACTTTTTAGCAGTGATCGCGCAGACGAACTCTGCTGTTAAGAAAACATCCCAGAGGACTGGCTCCAGCATGAAATCCGTTGGGATCAATACAACCCCGGAGGGTAGGATGAATCGTCGGGCAATGAAGGCTGCAATGATGATCTCGGTGGGGCTCGCAGCCCTCACCGGCATGTGGACTCCAGCCCAGGCGGATCCCCTTGCGGTAGGAGCTCCGCCCAGCTTGCGGTCGGCGCTCAGCGAGATTTTGCCAATGTTCGCGCGCGAATACGGCGCCTCGGTCAACGTGGTGTACAGCCCCTCCAAAACCCTCAGCCGACAGATTGAACAGGGCGCCCAGATTGATATCTTCCTCGCTGCGGGCGTAGATGAAGTCGCGGCCCTCCACAAGAAGGGCCTGACGCTCAACGGCGCTCCCCGGATCTATGCTCAGACCTCCCTCGTCCTCGTCATGGCGGCGGACTCCCCGGCCACGCTGGTCTCTTTCCACGATGCGCTGCCCAATCGCGGCACCCGCATCGCCCTCGGCGATCCGACGACATCCTCCCTGGGAGCGGTCACAGCCCAGGCCTTGTCCAAACTCGACCCGGCGTACAAGAGCCGGTCCCGCATTCTGCACGCGCCGCATAGCGAAGACGTCGTGAATCTGATTCACACCGGCAAGGCCGATGTCGGCCTGGTCTATCGAATCGATGCCATTACCAGCGGCTCGGTCCGCATCAGTGACGAAACGCCGGCCGGCATGCATGTGCCGATTCACTTCAGCCAAGCCGTGGTCTCGACCTGCAGGGACACCAACCGCGAAGTGGCCGCTCAATTCTCCGATTTCCTCATGAGTCCCCGCATCCAAAAGCTGCTCCTCCAACATGGATTCGATTCTGTTTCCCTGAACGGATGATGCGTACGACCCTCGGTCCGTGTGCAAGCTCTCCCAGCTGCCCCTACTGCGTGACCATCTCCTGAACCGCCTCCATGCGGAAGTCCGTAAGTCTGGCGTTGTCGAGCCGCCTCTTCCGACAAATCGATCTTCCACGCCGGAGGCCCGCCCTTGCCTGAAACGTTTCGAAATCGAGTGCCTCCGACATCGCCTTCATCCCGTCAAACACGTCCGCTGCGCGGCCAATTCCCTCACTGTCTTACCGCCTTTCGACCGCCGCTAAGACCAACTGTGCCTTGAAATCGGCCCCGTGATTCTGTCGTGTTCGCTTCATCACCTCGCTCAGTGAGCTTGCCACCATCCAGCGGTTTCGGAAAAGTCAGGCTCCCACGCCAGCGCTCTATCCGAATTTCCTGAGTCCGCTCATCTCGAACCACACGTCCCCTGCAGACAACTCGCACTGGGCGCTCTGTGCGAACCCGCTCGTTCACCTGCCGCCTTATATGCACGAGCTATCGAGCGCCCGTGAATTTTAGCGTACCTGTTTGGCACCGAGGTTGCTTAGTTGCTTCCCGCAGCTGCAAAGCGAGCGCCGAACCGATCGCACTATGGACGCATAAGGAGGACCGTGATGGACTACGTGAAACCTCTCGGTGTTGTAGAAAGCATGCTGGCCGGCGGCACCATCAAATTGAACGTCCCCCCTCGTCATCTGGTCATTCGAGGCATGTTGGCCGGCGCCTATCTGGGAATCGCGACCAGCATGGCCGTGACGGTCGCCGTCGAGACCGGATCCTGGATTGCCGGCAGCCTCCTGTTTCCCTTCGGACTGGCGCTGGCGATCCTCCTGGGGACGGAAATCATTACCGGCAGCTTCGCGCTGCTGCCCTGTGCCGCCGTCGCAAGTCGCGGACAGGTCGGGATGAGTCGCGTGCTGGCCAACTGGGGCTGGGTTTTTCTCGGCAATCTCCTGGGCGCGACGCTCTACGCGGGACTCTTCGCGCTCTGCTTGACAACCGCATGGGACAACGCGGTTCCCCCGGTCGGTGCGAAGCTGATGGCGATTGCCGAAGCCAAAACGAACTACTACGCGGCCCAT
>CAZXNN010000471.1:0-2966 GCA_964641915.1 uncultured Nitrospira sp.
CATCCGGCGTATTCGTCACGACAATTCCACGGCGCGTAGCCGCTGCCACATCGATGTTGTTGTATCCCACCGCATAGTTCGCGACGATCTTCAGGTGCGGCGCTGCGGCGAACAGATCATCGGTGATCGGATCGGCCAGCGTGCAGATGACGGCGTCGGCTTGCGCGAATCCCCGCCGCTGATCCTCGTCAGTGGGAATCTGATTGTCCACCGGTTCGGCCACGAGGGTATAGCGTTCACGCAGAGCAGCCATAACCGGCGCGGGGAGCAGGCGTGTGATGTAGAGCGTGGAACGGGACATAGAGCCTCCAGCGGCGGCATTGTACGGGAAGGCGCCGGTCTATAACCAGCCGGAATAGAGTGGGATGTTGCAGATGGTGAACAGAATGCCAGCTGATCACTAGGGGCGCGTGGCGATCACCGCGCGAGGAGTTCGAAGGTGCCGAGGGGTTTGGCGCGGCCGTTGAGGAGGAGGTCTACTCGGTGTCGTCCTGAATAATGTTTGCGGGTGGTCATGGGCTTGAGGGATACCGTCTTCTTGAGAGAGACGCTTTCGAGCGGGGCAAGTTCGATCATCTTGAGCTTGAAGACTTTCGGCGTTGTCGAGCCGTTAGCCTTCACGAAATGGATCTGGAAATCGACCATCACTCTCTGCGGTTTCGATAGGGCGTTCTTGAGCTCGATCGCCACAGTCACAGACTGGCCCACTCGCACCTGGCTTGGCGTGATGGAGTTCTGTCGCAGGACCACATTCGCCTTTTGACCGGCGCCCAGCACATGCAACGCGCCAGGCTCGCCCCGTTTCACGGCAGAGCGTAAGGCATGGCGGATCAACCAGCGCCGCTCCTCCGTCGCGTTCTTCATCCACTTCTTGGCGGTCTCGGCCAGCAAGGCCGGGTGGTCCTTCCCGATGTCGTTCAGATTGTTGGCCACCGATCGGCGCACGTAGAGGTCCGGGTCATCTTTCAGCAAGTCGAGCAGGGCGAGCACGGGCTGAGGGTCTGCCTGAAAGTCTCGCAAGCGCGGGGCCCAGGGTAACCGTGGCCTCGTGCCTTCCGAGACCAGTCGGCGAACGTCGGGACTGGGATCGGTCGCCCATTGGGTCAGTCGCGCCAGTGTGGCCTCTCGATGTCGCTCAAGAAAGGGGCGAATGCTGAACTCGGCGGTAAAGCGCTGCGTCAATTCATACTGCGCCCGCATCGAGGGTTCAAAATGGTCCAGCCCATAGTCCTGCACGAACATGGTGTGCGGCATATAGAAGAAGGGCGCCATCCCTCCGTCGCCCGCTTGCTTCGGGACATTGGGGCCGAGCGAGGCCAGGAGGATCTCGATGGCCTCTTCGTAGTTATCCGGAAGATGCTGGCGCAACGCCCGTGCGATGTGCCGCCCGCGCGGCATGAGTTCCAGCGGTTCATAATTTTTTAGCGCGGTGCGAAGAAACTGGGCCTTGGGAAAGGCGGGATAGACCGCGACGATCATCTCGGCAATGGTGCGGAGAATATTGGCACCGAAATGATTCTTGAGCGGTTCAGCCAAGGGATGAATCCTTTGAATCTTGTTTGAGCAAACGGCCGGGACATTTTACTGATGCAGAGAGGATGGGTCTATGGGTGGGGAGGAGAAGGGTAGCCTGGTCGTTCTCCTGCGCGCGGAACAGAGAGGGTATGGAGCCTGATGATCTTCTTTGCTCGCGCAACGCGCAGGATTGTTTCACTTGTTTACTTGGTTTGTTTGGTTTCTCTGGTTCAGGCACCCAAATAAACTAGATCAACCAGAAAAACCAAACCAATCCGAGTAGATTGGGTCGTTGCTTGATTTCAGGCTTTCGTGGCTCTGATTGCAGGACAGGCACCGAGCAAATTGCCGGTGACCTCGCCCTTGTTCTCCCTCTCTCTGTCCGTCTAGAATGCCCCACGCTTGAACTATGACTGCGCCAACTCTCATTCTGCCTGACCGTTCCCGCGCTATCGCGGCTGATCTTCGCGCCCAACTCGGTTCCGAGAAAGTCAAAGACGATTTCCCCACCAAGACGGCCTATGCCGTCGATGCCAGCATCTATCGCATGGTGCCTCAGGCCGTGGTGCTGGTGGAGTCCGAGGACGACATCGCGAAGACCATCCGCTATGCCCGGTCTCGCGGCATTCCCCTTACGCCGCGCGCCGCCGGGACGAATCTCACCGGGTCGGCCGTCGGGAGCGGGATTATTCTCGATGTTTCGCGCATGAACCGCCTGCTCGAAGTCAATCGCGAAGAGCGCTGGGCGCGGGTGCAGCCGGGAATTGTCCTGGCGGAATTGAACAAGCAGCTGGCCCGGCAGGGATTGTTGTTCGGTCCCGATCCGTCCAGCGGCGATATGTGCAAGCTCGGCGGGATGCTGGCGAATAATTCCTCCGGCCCTCATACGCTGCGCTATGGGTCGGTCAAAGATAATGTCCATCGCCTCAGATTGTGCCTGGAATCGGGAACCTGGCTGGAAGCGAAATCCTACGCGCTGAACGATCCGACTCTGGAGCGACTCCTGTCGACGATCCCGGCCCTGCGGGACGTGCTGGTTCTGGCTCAGTCCCATGCCGATCTGATCTCGGCTAAGCGACCGACGGTCAGTAAGAACAGCTGCGGGTATAACCTGTTTGGACTGGTCGATGGACTGGCTCAGGGGCAGTTCGATCTGCCGAAGCTCTTTGTCGGAAGTGAAGGAACGCTGGGCGTGATGAGCGAAGCCACGCTCCGGCTGGTCGAGAAACCGAAAGCGACGCTCACGGCCTTGATCCATTTCCGGCATCTGGAGGAGGTCGGGGCGGCGGTGCCGCTGCTGCTGGCTCTACAGCCGAGCGCGCTCGAAGTCATGGACGCCAATACGCTCGACCTGATCGGTCGCGCGAAGCATGGCATTCCCGCCGACGCGGCGGCCACCTTGCTGGCTGAACTCGATGCCGACTCGCTCGCGGTGGACCTGCATGAGCGGG
>CAZXNN010000472.1:0-2961 GCA_964641915.1 uncultured Nitrospira sp.
GACTAGAGATAATGGCCCGTGGTCACGGTTTCGATCTGGCGAGACTCCGCCGGCCCGCCGCTGATCGTGCGCAGATGCACGATCTTTTCGCCCTTCTTGCCGGCCACCTTCGCCCAGTCGTCCGGGTTGGTGGTATTCGGCAGATCCTCATGCTCCTTGAACTCCTCACGAATGGCCCGGATCAGATCCTCAGAACGAAGCCCGACACCTTCCTTCGCAATGGCCCGCTTGACCGCGTATTTCTTAGCGCGAGAAACAATGCCCTCGATCAACGCGCCGCTGGCGAAATCCTTGAAATAGAGGACTTCCTTCTCGCCATTGGCGTACGTGACTTCGATGAACTTATTTTCCTCGGAGGCCGCATACATCGCGTCCACGGTGAGCGTGGTCAGTTTCTCAACCAACGCTTTCCGATCGCCGCCATGTTGAGCCAACTCCTCAGGCGCAAAAGGCAATTCGGTGGAGACATACTTTGAAAAGATATCTCGGGCCGCCGTGGCATCCGGACGGCCGACTTTGACTTTGACATCGAGCCGCCCGGCACGCAGCACCGCCGGATCGATGAGATCCTGTCGATTGCTGGCTCCGATCACGATGACGTTCCGCAACCGTTCCATCCCGTCAATCTCTGAGAGAAACTGCGGCACAATGGTCGACTCGATGTCGGACGAAATTCCCGTGCCACGCGTCCTGAATAGGGCGTCCATTTCATCGAAGAACACGATGACCGGGTTGCCCTCCGCCGCTTGCTCCTTCGCTTTTTTGAAAACTTCTCGCACCTGCCGTTCCGACTCGCCGACATATTTATTGAGCAGTTCCGGACCCTTCACATGCAGGAAGTAGCTCCGAATTTGCTTTCCCGTAAGATGACCCAATTTTTTCGCGATCGAATTGGCGACCGCCTTGGCAATCAAGGTCTTGCCGCAACCGGGAGGACCATAGAGCAACACGCCTTTGGGCGCGCTCAGCTTAAACTCCGCAAACAGCTCGGCATGGAGGAACGGTAACTCCACGGCATCGCGAACGTGTTCCAGCTCCTTCTGAAGCCCCCCGATATGCTCATAGTCAACATCCGGCACTTCTTCGAGAACCAAATCTTCGGCTTCAGACTTCGGCAGTTTTTCGATGACATACCCGGAGCGAGCATCGTACAACAGATGATCGCCAACGCTGAGCCGCTCGACCAATAGTGGATCAGCGAGTTCTGCGACTTTTTCCTCGTCAAAATGCAAGGTCACGAGCGCGCGGCCGCCCTCCAGCACGTCTTTCAAGCGCACGACCTCGCCTTGCACGTCGAAACCCTTCGCCTCAATGACATTCAGCGCTTCGTTCAGCACCACTTCCTGCCCACGGCGCAACTCCTTCCCGTTGATTGCGGGAAGCAGACTGACCTTCATCTTGCGGCCGGACACAAATACATTCGCCGTGCCGTCGGCATTCAGGGAGGAATAGATGGCATAAGAGGAAGGCGGCGCCGTCAGCTTCTCGATCTCGGCGCGAAGCGCTTCGATCTGGGCCTTGGCTTCCTGTAACGTGGCGACGAGCTTATCGTTCTGTTTCGTGGCGTGATCGAGCTGGTAACGGGATTGATACAGCCGACGGATCTCTTCTTCCATCGACTGAATTTGGACGCGAAGTTTGTCGACTTCGCGGGCATGGTCGTCGTTTTTTGAAGTCACGTCCGCTTTCCCCTCTGACAACCGCTTCGTGATTTGCTTCACGGAATCTCGGAGGGACCGGATTCGGCTTGAGCCGCTCTTTTTGTCTGCCATGTGCCTACTCGCGGTAACGCTAGGACACTGAGCGAGATCGAATCTTCAAGCCTGTGAGCGGATTCTAACACCCGACCTGGGGGTGGTCAACTACACGAGTTCAACGTGCACGCGAGTCGTCGCGCGAATGAGAGGGCCACGCCGCGTGAACCGATGCCAGCATGTCGACGGTCGCCTTCCTGACATGCTCACGACCGAGAATCCCACCGATCATCGCCACACCGAACGCCCCCGCGCCCCGCACTGGCTCAATTCGCTCACGGGAGATGCCACCGATAGCAAATACCGGCACGGATGTATGGCGACATGCGGCAGCCAGCACGGCCAATCCTAAGGGCGCGCCGAATTCCCGTTTCGACGGAGTCTCAAAAATCGGGCCGAGGATCACGTAGTCAGCCCCGTCATCGCCGGCCTGTTGCACTTCGATGACGGAATGCGCCGACACGCCGATAAGCCGCCGTGCGCCAAGGACTCGGCGTGCGGCCAGGACCGGAAGACTGCTGGCACGAAGATGGACGCCATCGAGATCCAATGCCGCCGCTATGTCGACACGATCGTTGACGATCAACGGAATGCCGCGAGCCTTCGTCATCGCGTGAATCTGTCCGGCTAATGCCACGAGCTCACAGGTGGGAAGATCACGCTCTCGTAACTGAATTGACGGCACACCCGCATCCACCGATTCCCGGAGGGCGCTCGCAAGCGAGCGCCCGCGAACCAGAGAACGATCGGTGACGAGGAGGAAATGGAAATTAACAGGCGGCATGGGACAATCAGCAGACCGCCGGAACGATCTGACCAGCACGACCGAGAGATACCATGCCACCGGAACTCAGTCCGTCGTTGGGGCACACCACGTTCAATCAGAGCATCCCCTCGATTGGGCTACTCGCAGTCGCATACAATTTTCTCGGAATACGTCCGGCCTTGTAAGCCAACCGACCCGCATAGACCGCATATTTCATGGCTTCCGCCATGGCGATGGGATGCTGAGCCCCTGCGATCGCCGTGTTCATCAACACCGCATCGGCGCCATACTCCATGGCCAGCGCGGCATCGGAAGCTGTTCCCACTCCAGCATCGACAATAATGGGGACCTTCACCGTTTCCATGATGATCTTGAGATTATACGGGTTGCGGATCCCCAGACCGGACCCGATGGGCGCCGCCAGAGGCATTACTGCAGGAC
>CAZXNN010000473.1:0-2959 GCA_964641915.1 uncultured Nitrospira sp.
GCTGGAGGGCATTTACAGCAACTAGTTATGGCGCATTCATATACACCATGACTCACCGAGACCGAACAGACGGTCGTGCGGCTGCGTCTGCAGCTGCCGTTGCCCGGCACGGTGCTGGTTGCGGTCGGTGATCTCGTCCAATCCAATCAGCCGGTGGCCAGAGCCGAGTTGCCTGGCAAGGTCTATCCGTTGAATCTGGCGAATCAGCTGGGCGTCGCGCCGGACGAGATCAAAGAATATCTGATCAAGAAAGAGGGCGAGTCGGTCAGGACGGATGAGATTCTGGCTGAAAACAAGCCGCTGATTAAATGGTTCAAAACGGAGATCAAGTCTCCGATCACCGGGATGGTGGAATCGCTTTCGACGATCACGGGGCAGGTACTCCTCCGTGAGCCGCCCCGTGTACTCGAACTGTTGGCCTATGTGGACGGGACGGTCGTGGAGGTGCATCCCGGCCAGGGGGTCACGGTCGAGGCGCCGTGCAGTCTGGTCCAGGGGATCTTCGGCATCGGCGGCGAGACGTCCGGTTTGTTGACAATGGCCGTCGCTTCGCCGGACGAGCCCCTGACCCCGGCTCATATGAAAGCCGATATGAAGGGAAAGATCGTCGTCGGCGGGTCGTTTCTGCCTGCGGAGACGATGGCCAAGGCGAAGGAAATCGGCGTGGCCGGGTTAGTGGTCGGCGGGATTCATGATAAGGATCTCCGGGCGCTGCTGGGATACGATCTGGGTGTGGCGATCACCGGAGCGGAGCAGGTGGGATTCACGTTGATTCTTACGGAGGGGTTCGGCACGATCCCGATGGCGCAGAAGACCTTTGCGCTTCTCTCCGCACATGCTGGGGAGAAAGCGGCGATTTCAGGGGCCACGCAGATTCGCGCCGGTGTTATCCGGCCCGAGATCATCATCGCGAAGCCTGCCGGTGCGGCACAGACCGGAGCGACGGCAGCGCCGCAGCGCGAGGGTATCCGGATCGGTGATCCGGTTCGTATCATTCGCGATCCGCTGTTCGGCAAGATCGGGGAGGTCTCGGCTTTGCCCACCGATCTCCAGAAGATTCCCACGGAAAGTGACGCGCGTGTGTTGGAAGTGCGTTTCCCGGATGGGCAGGTTGCCATGATTCCCAGAACCAATATCGAAGTGATCGAAGGGGCATAGCAGGATGCTGAAAAAGTCCGCCAACGGCGTTCTCGCCTTGAGGGCATCCTCAACGTACCCCAGAGGGTACGCCTCCGGTGCCTTCGTCGGCTGCGGCCTTGCTGGACGAACTTTTTGAGCATCCTGTGGAGATGAACGTCGTGATGGGGTCAACGATCAGTACCAGAGGACGAAGATGGGGCCTGTTCCGTCTGGGTATCTTTATCTACGCGTGTCTTGCCGGACTTGTTCCGTCTCTGGGATGGGCTGAAGGAATGTTGCTGGCGCCAACGAACGTCCAAGCCTTCGATACTCCGAATGATGGAGGCGAAAGTCTCACAATACAGTGGGCGCCGAGTACTTTGGATAGCCCCGATGCCCGCTATCAAGTGTTGCTCGGTGATGCCGGTGCCACCGATGCGGCTTCATTGAAAGTCATCGCCGAGTTCCCGGCTCAGACTCGCCTGGCGAAGGACCTTAAGGGACCCTGGTGGACCAGGACGGCAGAACGCAACTGGCATCAGTTTGTCATCCGGAACGGAAAGGGTGTCGAGCTGAAAGACGGGACGGCCTATACGGTAACCGTGGCGATGCTCAAGGGCGAAGAGCGAACGGTCGGTCCGCTGCTTCATGCGACGCCGGCTCCCAACTGGTTCAACTGGAACTCGGTAAATAACCTGGTCTTGACGCTGCTCTTCGGCGTCGTGGTGTTTTATTCCATTGCGCAAGCACAACGCCGCGAGATCTTTCTGCGGCGGATTCCCGGTCTTGATGCGGTGGACGAGGCGATCGGCCGGGCGACCGAGTTGGGAAAGCCGATTCTCTATCTGACCGGCGCCCACGATATGCACGATCCCTCGACGATTGCGGCGGCGGTGATTCTTGGGCGGGTGGCGAAGCGGACGGCGGCTTACGAGACGGAGTTGCTCGTGCCGCATCGGGATCCCATCACGATGGCGGTCTGCCAGGAGATCACCAAACAAGCGTACCTGGAAGCGGGGAAGCCCGATCTGTTCAAGGAGGATTCGAATTTTTTCATTACGAGCGATCAGTTCAGCTACACGGCTGCGGTCGACGGCATTATGCTGCGCAAGAAACCGGCGGCGAATTTCTTCATGGGATCCTATTTTGCCGAGGCCCTGTTGCTCACGGAAACCGGCGCCAGCACCGGGGCCATTCAGATTGCGGGAACCGACTCGGACCACCAGCTGCCGTTCTTCGTGACGACCTGTGACTACACGTTGATCGGAGAGGAGCTGTATGCCGCGAGCGCCTATTTGTCGCGTGAACCGGTTCAGCTGGGGACTTTGCGCGGGCAGGATCTTGGGAAAGCCCTCATTCTCTCGGTGATCGGAATCGGCGTGCTGCTGGCGACGCTGGGCGTTGCGATGCAGGCTGCCTGGCCTCAGTATTTTCTGGATTTCTTCAAGGACGTGAAATGATCTTTCTTCGCCGGCAGATGCCGCTCCTGATTACGATGATTACCGGGCTCATCTTTGCGGCTCAGTATTATGTGCCGCATCCCGCCTCCGAGCAGTTGCTCACCTCCGCCACAAAGTGGCTCCAGATTATCGGAGGTTTTGCCCTCGTGCTGGGCGTGACCAGTCTGTTCCATGTGCATGCGGCCAAGATCCGCCGGAAAGAGGCCGGTTGGGGCTACAGTGTAGTCCTCTATGCCGGGATGTTGGGTACGATCGCCGCCGGCTTATGGGCCAACGGCAAGGAGAGTGTCGAGGGTGTCTCGACGGCATTCGGTTGGGTCTACAACTTCATGATGGTTACGTTGCAAGGAACCATGTTTGCCATTCTTGCGTTCTTCATC
>CAZXNN010000474.1:0-2956 GCA_964641915.1 uncultured Nitrospira sp.
GCTGCTGCAGTTCCAACGCACCAGGCGTGGTGTGGGACGCCGGAATAATTTCACTCCCGATTTGATAGGCGACCGTTCCAATTAAACCGACCCGTTTACCAATCGCTTCCAGCAAGGACTTGCAAACGTACGATGTCGTCGTTTTCCCATTCGTTCCGGTGATGCCGATCATCCGCAGCCGTCCGGACGGATCGCCATAGAACCGGCTGCCCAAATGCCCCAGCGCCTTCCGCGAATCGGCCACCCGAAGGCACGGGCGGTCAATCCCCGGAACCGTCTCTTGGGTAACCACGGCCCCTGCTCCGTTCGTGAGAGCGGAAGAGATATACCGGTGACCATCGACCTGCTCGCCCTTCACGGCAACAAACAGACTTCCCGCCTGCACGGCTCTGGAATCATCCGTGATTGCGGTCAGAGGTACGCGACCGTCCCCTGCCTGCTCGAGGACATCGACCTGCCCGCGGAGTGACTGCGCTAATTCTTCGAAGGTCATCATCCTGCTATTCGACCTACCGACGGTTTGACGCCATCGCCAGCTTGACCGGTTCGTCCGATGAGACTCCGAGATAGTTCAACACCTGCTCGCCTACCCGTCGAAAGACGGGCGCGGCCACGGTGCCGCCCCAGGACTCCCCCTGCGGTTCGTCGATCACCACGATCATCGCCAATCGTGGATTATCCGCAGGAACAAATCCGACAAAAGATCCGACAAACAATGTCGACGAATAGGCCCCGGTGCGCGGATCGATCTTCTGCGCCGTACCCGTCTTCCCGGCCACCCTGAATCCCGGAATCGCGGCCTTAGCGCCGGTCCCATCCGTGACAACACCCTCAAGAATCGACGTCACGGTCCTGGCTGTTTCAGGAGACACCACCCGACGCTTCACTTGCGGAAGTATCTGCCGAAGGGGTTTACCCTGGGCATCGCGGACTTCAGACACCACATAGGGCTTCATCAACACCCCGCCGTTCGCCAAGGCCGCTACAGCGGATACCATTTGAATTGGCGTGACTCCGATTTCCTGTCCCATAGAAATGGATGCCAATGACCGGCGCCCCCACTCTCTGGGATGCTTGACCATACCGCCGACTTCTCCAGGGAGATCGATCTCCGTTTTCTGCCCGAATCCGAACGCCTGCAGATACCGGTAGAGACGCTGATCGCCCAGCGCCATCCCGGTTTTTGCCGCACCGATATTGCTCGACTTCTGAATCACCTGCGCAAACGTCATCCAGCCAAGCTTTTCGTGGTCATGGATGACCGTATTCGCAATCGTCATCCGCCCATTTTCGCCGTAGAGCATCGTGCTCGGCCTCATTACTTTCTCTTCAAGCGCCGCAGCCGCCACAAGGGCTTTCATCGTCGAACCGGGCTCATAGGTATCCGTCAGCGCCCGATTTCTCCAGCGATCCGCGGTCAGAGAAGCCACAGCATTCGGATCAAACCGCGGACTGATCGCCAGCGCGAGCACAGCGCCGGTCTGAGGGTCGAGCACAATGACGGTACCCGATTTGGCATGCGCCTTCGTCACTGCCTCCTCCACTTCCTTCTCAGCGATATACTGAATGACTTCGTCGACCGTAATGACCAAACTATGCCCGGCGGCGGGGACTTGCTCGGCCTGGCCTTTCGGAAACACCGTCCGGCCCATGGCGTCTCGTTGCAGAATCACGACTCGCTTCTCGCCATGGAGCTGCGACTCATACCGCCGCTCAATTCCCTCAAGCCCCTCCCCGTCCATCCCGGCAAATCCCAACACATGCGCCAGCAGCGGCCCCTTGGGATAGAATCGCCGACCTTCCATCACCAGCCCGATCCCCTCCATCGGCATATGCTCGAGACGGCGCCCCTGCTCGGGATCCAGCTTTCTGGCCAGCCAGACGAAGCTGCGATCCTGCCGCAGCTTCTTTTCCAATTCATCGGTTCGAACATGCAGCACCGGCGAGAGAGACCGGGCCGTTTTAGCAGGACTTTCAAGTGCAGTGGGGATGCCGAACACGGAGGGCACTTCCATATTCATGGCGAGCACCTTGCCATGACGATCCACAACGGTCCCTCGAGCCCCCTCTAAGGACACAGTCTTCTGATGTTGCCGGTCAGCTTTGGCCGTGAGCTCAGCAGCCTGCAACACCTGCAGGCTCACCAACCGAAACAGCACCACCGCAAATCCGCAGAGCATCACCAGCAGCAATACATAGCGTCGGGCCCGTGACGGTGCACCAGTCACTATCGCCTCCCGTTCAACACATCGTTCCTGGCAATCCTCAGCTCCACCGCGGATGCAGGCGAGTCCTTCGTCTTCAATTGAACCATCACAACCTGGCCAGGCTGAGGCAAACTCATCCCGAATTTTTCCGTGGCGACTTTTGCAATCCGATCGGGCGAACTCAGGGCTGAGAATTTCACTTTCAATTCATCACGCTCGCGTTCCAACACCACCTTCTCGTGCTTCAGACGTTCAACCTGGTAGCCCAGGCGCACCATATCCACCCGCTCCCACACAAAGACGAACACGAGGCACAGCCCGGACGTCACTGCCAGCATTTTCATTGGAAAGACTCCTTTGACAGACGTTCAGCGACCCGCAACTTGGCGCTTCGCGCGCGCGGATTCGTCTGACATTCCGCTTCAGAAGGAACTTGCGGCCTCTTTGTTAACACCGCCACTTGCGGGTGAGGCCGCTCCGCCAAGGCACGAAACGTATGCTTCACGATCCGATCTTCTAGCGAATGAAACGAGATGACGGCGATACGGCCGCCGGGCCGCAACATATCGACCGCATCGCGGATGGCCGGCTCAAGCACATCCAGCTCGCGATTAACCGCGATGCGAAGCGCCTGAAATGTCCTCGTCGCACAATGGATGCGCCCGTGCCGGTACGCAGCAGGAACGGATTCCTTAATTACAGTCGTCAACTCTTGCGTCGACGCCAGCGCCTTCTGTCCTCGGGCGCGG
>CAZXNN010000475.1:0-2956 GCA_964641915.1 uncultured Nitrospira sp.
GTGGGCGACGGCGACGAGTACTGGGTGGCTGCCTCCGACGGCGCCCCCAGCGGGTTCAGTCCGAATCTGCAGGAAGCCCACACCTGGGAGTCCGAGCATCGCTGCGCCGCGACGCGGCGCCCGCTCGAGCGAGCGCTGCTGGTCTACGAGCGTCGTGTGCCCGCAACCAGGAGGCTCGCGCTCAGCCCCGACGAGTTCGACGTCGCACACGCGACCGTGTCCCGGTGCGACGAGCTGACCGTGAAGCTCGAGAGGGCGCTCGCCAATCTGAAGCGAGAGCACGAGCTGCGCCTCGAGGCGGAGGAGGGCTACCGACGCGCGGTCGTCGATTGCGCCGACGCCAACGCCGAGCTCGGGCGGCTCGGCATCTACCAAGAGCTCCGCGCCGAGCGCGTCCGCGCTCATGCGAAGCACGGCGAGACCAGCATGGAGTCGATGCTCCCGCTGTCCATGCCCCGGCTCACGATCTTGCTCGAGGAGGTCGGCGAGATCGCAAAGGAATTCAACGACGCTCGACACGAGCGACGGGACGTCGACAAGGCCGCGCTTCGGGCGGAGCTCATCCAGGTCGCAGCCATGGCGGCGGCGTGGGCCGACGCGCTCACGCGCCCCTTGAGCGACGAATCGCGCGCGCTTCTCGAGAGGTCGCCACAATGATCCCCGACGACGCTCCGTCCCCCTGGGGCGGCATCCTAGGGCTTTCGGCGGACCACTCTCGTCGTATCGCTGCCGAACTCGCACTCGCCCCGGCGCACATGCTGAAAGATATCGCGGAAAGGATGCGGTTTCAGGATTTCACCTGGCAGTACGCTGGCACGAGCGCAACGCTGCCGCTGCTGCGCACCGCAAGAGAATACGCGCCGTTCGAACAGGATCCTGGCGGCCCGACCTGCACATGGGATCTCCACCTGCAAGCACCGACGCCATGGTTCGTCGCTTCGACTCCAACGGCTCCGGCAGCCATCCGCGCCACGTGGGCGTGGACCATACGACGCAACATCTGGTACGGAAGCCAGAGGCAGCCAAGCGTGGCCTACGGGCATTTCCACTTTTCCGATCCAGAGCCGGCCCCATCGGTCGCCGTCAGCCTGGCGAGCCTGGTGGCCATGCGAGCGGCCGTGAAGAAGATCTCCGCGTTGCCTGAGAGCGCCGAGCACCTCGCCCTCGAACTGGCCTTCAGCGTCGCCTTCAGCATCGCGCAGGAGGAGCGTGATCGCTGGGAGAAGAGCGGCATGGTGTTCGGTGCCGGTCTGGTGGTGCACGAGGACACGCCCTGACGGCCTCCGGCGGTCGATGCAGCGCGGGTCTGACCGATGCCTGTGCCGAGCTGCCGCCCACGCTCGCGTGCACGTTTCTCCTCTCGCGATCTCGATCGACAGGAATCTCCATTTTTGCGGATGCCATGAGCCTCTACCCGCTTCGCCTCGGACCCAGCTCCGTCTGCCGCAAGGCGCGCCGACGTCGCATGTGCCTCAGGCGTCGCCTGACCCATCGCGGCGTGAGGCCCTTGGTCGGCATCCCGGCCAACCTCGCGAAGCGCATCGCTGCCAAGGCAGCGGACCGCGGAAGGGCCCTGCGTTTCCGATGAAGCCGTCGCCCTGGACGCCCAGCGCGGACATCTCTCCGTGCGGCACGTTTCGGTTTCGCCTGCGGCGCGAGCGTCCGCTGAAGATCTACGGCGGCCGCGTGCTCGCGGTCACAATGCTCAACCCGAGCAAGGCCGACGGCACCGTCGACGATCCGACGATTCGGCGGCTGCTGTTCTTCGCAGATCGCGAGCGCTGCGACGTGCTCGACGTCACCAACCTCTGGCCCTTCCGCGCGACCGATCCCGACGAGCTCGTTTCCGCAGCGGCCCGGGGCATCCGCGTCGACGGCGGCCACCTGCAGGAGCACATCGCCCCCATCTCCGCGTCGGCCTTCGAGACGCGCGTGCGGGGCGGCATCTGGGTGGTCGCCTGGGGGGCGGGCGCCGAGCGCATCAGCGGCAGCGCGAGGCTCGTTCAAGATGTGCTTGCATCCGTGCCAGCGGACGCGCACTGCTTCGGTGTGACCAAGGGAGGCCACCCGAAGCACCCGCTGTACCTGCCCAACACGGCCACCCTGACGCGGTTCGTCCTCGGCGAGGCATCGCATGGTTGAGATCTACACGGCGCGCATGGGGTACCGCGGCGACGACTGGCTCGACGTGACCCGGCAGGGCAACATCCGTCGCGGTATGCCTGGCGGACACCGGGGCATCGGCATGTCCTTCGCGCCGTCCGCGCCCCTGCTCTTCGGCTACCTCGCCGCGCGCCGCGACGGGGCTGATACCGAGGACACGTGGCGCACGTACGTGGACGCCTACACGGCCGAGATGCGGACGAGCTACCGCGAGCAGCGCGTCGCCTGGGAGACGCTCCTCGGGTGGCCATCGGCGACGCTGCTGTGCTTCTGTACCGACGCGACGAGATGCCATCGCACGGTGCTCGCAGGGATTCTGGGCAAGCTTGGTGCAGAGGTGAAGGGAGAGCGAGCATGACCGAGGCGGCAGAGCACGACTGGCTGGCTGGGGGGCGGGCGTGATCCAGCTCCGCCTCATCGCGCCCAAGCGGGACACGAATCCCAGCAACGACTGCGACTTGTACGACGGACGCGGCTACAACGGGCGCGGCGACTGTCGCAGCGACGGCCACTACGCGTGTCTGCGGTGCTCGAGGCTGGCGCCCACGGCTCCGCGCTTCACCGAGACGGACGTTGGGCGCGGCGAGCGCCTGCGGCTCTTCTGGGCTCGCCCGGAGAGGACGACCTGCGCATGACCGACAAGAGCAAGCTGCCGCTGCACGTGTTTTCGGTGCCGTACGCGTATCGCGAGGCCCTCTCGACGCACGAGGTCTTTCGTCGCCTCGGCTTCAAGCCTGAGGACATCTACTTCGCAGCGGCGCGGGTCGTGAGCCGCTCGGACGTGGTCACCGTT
>CAZXNN010000476.1:0-2944 GCA_964641915.1 uncultured Nitrospira sp.
GCCACCGCCTCGGTCGCTTCGGCCAGGCGCTGAATCGGCACCGTAATACTGCGGGCGACATAAAATCCGAACCAGGTGGCACTGAAGAGAATCATCACGGTCACGACCGCCACGAAGAGGTAGGCGCCAGCCTTGATCGGATTCTTCATGGCCTTGATCTGCTTATACTCTTCGTATTGCCGCCCGATGCCTTCCATCTTGGTCAACAGCGATTCCGGCACATAGGCCTCGACGACCACGACTCCGGCCAGTTCACCCCGATTATTCCCGGCCGCGACCGGCACGCCGGCCCGCACCAGCCGGCCGGTCTGGGCTTCCTGCACGGAGGTGAACTCCTGCTTCCCGTTGATGACCTGCAACACCAGCTGGCTGACAGGAAGATCCAACACGCCGGCGGGCACCTCAGCATCAAGCGCTTTAGTGAGTGTCTCCATTTTTGACGAAAACACTTCGATCCCCGCTACGCCATATTCCATCCGCTTGCGAGCCATGGCTGCGATCAGCAAATCGCGCTGTTCGGATGTCAGCATATCTTCGCGAAACAACTCTTGCCCGATGGCTCGCGCGCTGTTCACGGCCAAAGCGATATGCCCGGCATGTTGCATGCGCGCCACCTCATACGAATCCTTCATCACGCGATCGATCTGATCGCTGAACCAGACATCGACCGCCTTATTGACCAATCCGCTCGCCACGATTGCCAGCAGAATCGTCGGGATCAGCGAAAATCCGATAAAGGCTGCGATCAACTTGGTGCGAAACCCCGATCCGACCAGCCGATGCCGCCGCTCGAAATAGGCTTTGATCAGATTGCGTGAGAGCAGCAACGTCAGCACGACGAAGCCGATCAGATCGAGATTCAAGAGCAGCAGGACAAAGGCATAGCTGGTCGTCGGCAGAAACGAATCGGCTTCACCCCCGCCGGGTATCGCCATCTGCGAATAGTAGAAAGTCAGCGCCAGACTGGGAATGAGGAGGATCAGGACGAACCAGACCGGACGAAGCTGTGGCGCCTTGCGCTCAGGCTCGTTGGAACGAGAGGACTTGCCGGAGGCGGCAGAACCGAACGACCCCGCGCCCGACGCAGGACGTTCCGTCCGGCCGGACCCCGCAGAGGATAATGAACGTGATGGCTGTTCCGAATCCGGCATGGGGGTCGCCTACGCTCCTCGCCTCGTTGCACGAAGCACTGAGCCCACTATAACGGAATCGGCGGGCCGTCACAAAATATCTGAAATGAGCGGATCCGCGGACAACAGGTGAGCGTGACCTCGTCGAGTCTATTTGCCGGACGAGAGGGACACGTACTTCATGCGAAGCGCATAGAGCATGTCCCGTAAGACCGTCTGCTCTTCCGAGGTGAGGTTCCCTTTGGTCTTCTCTTCGAGCACGGAGAGCAAATCGATAATTTCTTTGGCTTGGGGGAGATTGACGGGAACGGCCTGTTGCTGCGGGTCAAGCTTTTCCCCCATGAGCATCAGCGAAGAAGAGCCCAGGGAAATGACGAAGGAGGAGAAGGTGACAGGAAACGCAGGAGCTTGATGCGCCGCATCCGATTCTGAAGATGCCACCGGCTTGGAAGATTCACTTGGACCGGAGCCTTTCGCGGCGGCCTCACCACTTCCACCACGCCGATCCCGAACGACGAATCCTTCTTCTTGTTCCGCCATGGCTCCCTCACCAACGATGCTGACTTCGTGCGCGGTACCCTACCACAGGCCCCAAGCGCTCGCAAGCGACGGACAACCGTTGAAGACGGCGTTCCTATCGGTATAGAGTGAGCCCTCGACAGGGGAATGTATGTCTGAGCGCTTTTCAAAATTGATCGATCTCATGGCCACCCTCCGGGCTCCGAATGGATGTCCATGGGACCGGAAGCAGACCCACGAATCGCTGAAGCCCTACCTGCTTGAAGAGGCCTACGAGGTCCTGGAGACTATCGACCACCGGGAGACCGCCAAACTGAAGGAAGAACTCGGCGATGTCCTGCTCCAAGTCATCTTCCACAGCCAGATTGCCTCCGAGGCCGGCACCTTCACCATCGACGACGTCGTCGATCACTTAGCCGCGAAACTCGTCCGCCGGCATCCACATGTCTTCGGCGATCCGGTTGCGGCGACGACGCCGACCAACGGCGAACAAGTCCTGAGCCAGTGGGAAAAGATCAAGCGGGCCGAACGGCAGGCCGCCGGCGGTGCCCAGTCAGCGTTGGATGGCGTGCCAAAAGCGCTCCCAGCCTTGCTCCGGGCGTACCAAGTCCAAGCCAGGGCGGCGCGTGTCGGATTCGACTGGTCGCACGATGCCATCGGGCTGGCGGATGTCTTCAAGAAGATCGCGGAGGAAATCGGCGAACTGCAAGAAGCACTGGCAGCTGAAGCCGAGCCAGGCTCTTCCCCATCGAGCCGCGATGAGGTTGCGGGGGAACTCGGCGATCTGCTCTTTTCCCTCGTCAATCTTGCCCGGTTTCTTAAGGTCAATCCCGAGGATGCCCTGCGGCTCTCGACCAACCGCTTTGTCGACCGGTTTATCCTGGTGGAATCCCAGGCTGCCGAACAACAACGTCCGCTCTCCGGCATGACGGCAAGCGAATTGGACGGGCTCTGGGAAAACGCCAAGCGTCGGCTTCGTGACGCC
Source organism: uncultured Nitrospira sp. (assembly GCA_964641915.1). GTDB lineage: Bacteria > Nitrospirota > Nitrospiria > Nitrospirales > Nitrospiraceae > Nitrospira_D. Next base: position 2,635 of record CAZXNN010000476.1, read on the forward strand.
CCCGGGCAACCAGGATCCACGATACCGGCAAAGGATTTCACATCATGAGCGACGAGCAGAATCCCTATCAAGAAGGCAAGCGGGCCGGGGCTCACCCTTTGGTGGTGGTCTTCGCCATCCTGCTTGGCCTCTGGTTGTTTGTCGCGTTGATCGTACCCAGCTCGCGGAACAAACAAGCCACCGGGACGGAAGGCCCTGCTGGACCGGCAGTAGAAGATCCGGAAGCCGCCCCGGTCATGTACAAAGTCCACAGCAGCATCACAGACATGAACGTGGTCGCGATTGTCGTCCCGCCGGAAGCCACAGATAG
>CAZXNN010000477.1:0-2936 GCA_964641915.1 uncultured Nitrospira sp.
AGCAAGGCCGGATCGATGACGAGGGGTTTTTCTCGGTCGTAGTCCGCGAGTTGGATGCTGATGTGGGGAAGTGCTGAGTCCTGAGTCCTGAGCACTGAAGACTGCGGGTTGGATGCGGACCCCGCGGAGCGCATGTTGGCTGCCTTCCGCTCGACGATGTAGTTCCCGGCGATGAGTTTCTTATGTCCATCTGGTTCGAGTTGGTAGATGACCGGCTTCTGGATCCGCACGTCACCCAGGTCGGTCGCAAGGAGGAGATCGCCGCTGTCGGCGAGGTGAATAGCCGATGCTCCTTCAAAGGCTAGCCTGATCTGATCCGGATCGGCCCCCGGCGCCACGATGAAGTCGTACTCCATTGTGCCCTGGTTCCCGTAATAGGCGAGATCAATGCCGGGATAGACCTCCTGGTACTGGACCTTGGCGTAGGTGGGGATGTTGGTCCGCCACTTGGCCGGGTCACTACCGATGAAATAGTTCACGATGCCAGGCAATTTTTCTTGCCCCTTAATGTCCGGCGCGGGGTTTGCCCCTTCGAGCGTCATGCGGACGACCGCTTGCTTCATTTGGGAGGGTTCAGCTCTCACCAATGAACTACGCCCTGCATGAGCGGTTCCCTGTTTTGTCACGTCTGTTTGTTGCAGCACCATTACGGATTCCGTCGGTGTAAGGAACAGCGTATAACCCTTTCCTCGCGCAAGGAACTCGACTTTCTCGTCGACTTGGCCGTGGTTGGCCTCAAATTGAAGCGGCAGGCCCAGGAGCTGCACCGCTGGTACGTGCTTCATGGATATTGGAGAAGTCGGAGACGATACAGATGCCGCGGCAAACTCAGATGTGGTGCTTATGCTTACGGAGCACAACAGAACAACCGTGATCCTTCTGAACAACATGATGGCTTCCCTTCTGTAATGATTCAGAACGCAGGAATAGGCTCTTGTCGTAACATAATTAGCATCACGCACGACTGAATCAGATATGCTATAGCGCTCTCTCGCCGATGCTTTCCGGGTGAGTGAAAACCAGATTACGAGAACTGTCCCATGCCCAGCTCTAGGAGCAAAAAGCAAGCCGCAAGGAACGTTGTGGAAATGGCAAAAATTTCGAGGAATTGCAACTGATATATCTATCGACAAAGCGAGGTGAATCTATTTCGATTCTGAATCCAATTCGATTCAGTGACAAGTTGATAAGCGAAAAGCGACCGACCATCCGATGGTCAGTCGGCCTTTCTGCGTCGGTCATCTGAGCCTGCGCTAAGGGAAGCAGGGACTAAGAGCCTGTTTATAATCTTTCACTGGATATGTAGTCTGTCTGATTGTCCATTCACGTCATGGAGAGCCATCAGACATGTGTTCAGCCTATCCCAGCGACATCAGCCGCAAACAATTTGCCATGATCGTGCCCATTCTTGAGCGGGCGCGCAAGAAAACTCGCCCTCGGGAGGTGGCTTGATACGAGGTCTTCTGCGGCGTGCTCTATGTGCTCAAGAGTGGTTGTCAGTGGCGAATGTTGCCTACTGATTTTCCGGCATGGGAAGTCTGTTATTCGTATTTTCGCCAGTGGAAACACAAGCCCACGAACGAGCACGACAGCCTCCTCGAAGAGGCGTTAAAAATGTGGTTGGCGCGGTCAGGCAGCACAGTGGCCGGACCGAAAAAACCAGCTTCATCATCGTGGACGCGCAGAGCGTCAACAACACGGACACGGCGGAACAGAAGGGATTTGACGGCGGCAAGCTGGTGTCGGGCATCAAACGCCACATTGGCGTGGATACGCAAGGGCTTCCACAGATGCTGCTGGTGACCACTGCCAACGTGCCCGACCGCGTTGGGGCCCTCGAAGGATTCACGATCCACCAAGAAACGCTCTCGGACGTGGAGCAGGTGCTGGTAGATGGCGGGTATACGGGAGAACCGTTCGCCACCGCCGTGGATGACCTCCTCGGCGCCACGGTCGAAGTCGCCAAACGCAATGAACTCCACACCTTCAAGGTCATCCCCAAACGCTGGGTGGTCGAACGCTCATTTGCCTGGCTCGACAAATGCCGCCGACTCTGGAAAACTGCGAACGCAAGCTCGCCACTAGCCTCAACATGATCGTCCTCGCATTCCTCGTAATCTGCTTGAAGAGATTATAAACAGGCTCTAAGCCCGTACTGGATCCAATCAGATTCAGCCTCCCATCAGGTTCGCTGAGTCGAACGAGGGCCCCCTTGTCTATTCTGATAGACACGGCGAGGGGGGGCCGCGGTGAGAGATCACAGCCCATTCCTTCGTAATTCTCGCCAGTTCTGGTGGTGGTCTTCGCGGCCTGGTTCTAGCAGTGAGAGTCCTGCACGGAGGTCGGTCGGGGGGGAGCTCATGGGCGTCGGGAACGCCGGCGCACGCCGGGAACGGCTGAGGACGCTGGAGGGAGAGGAGGCCGGCACGGGAGCCGGTTCCCAGCAGCGAACCTGGCTGGGCCGATTCGGCACGTAGGACCACTCAACCAAGGAGAGGTTATGGCGAACTTGTTCGGCAATAACAGTAATAACATCCTCACCGGTACCGCCAATCCTGACAATCTGTTTGGACAGGGTGGTAACGATCAAGTGTTGGGCCTGGGGGGCGACGACCGCCTCAACGGCGGTGTGGGCAATGACCGCCTGGATGGGGGGGCCGGGGTCGACACCGCCGACTACAGTAGCGCCGTCCTCGGAGGGACGACCTTCACCGGGGCGACGGCGGGCGTGACGGTCAATCTCAATGTGCAAGGGATCGCCCAGAATACGGGGGGGGCTGGGAGCGACACGCTGGTGAGCATCGAGAACCTCATCGGCACAAACTTCACCGATGCCCTCACTGGCAATGCCGGTAGGAACTGGCTTGTGGGCCGGAGTGGCAACGATCAAGTGTTGGGCCTGGGGGGCGACGACCGCCTCAACGGCGGTGTGGGCA
>CAZXNN010000478.1:0-2932 GCA_964641915.1 uncultured Nitrospira sp.
TCCAGAGGATCCATCTGACGTGATGGCGGCTGACAGCAAGTAGACAGAGCGCATATTCAAGGGGAGTCTATGGACGATTTGAAACAAACCCGCAGGATACGTATCACTCCATTCTCAAAGCCGGCGGTGGCGCCACTGGACGACTCAGCTCTTTGGATGGGTGGAGAAGCATCAGTGGGAGCTCAGGCCGGGCGGCACGTCCGCCAGACTGAACGGAATACACCGGGGCTTGCGCTCACGATTCTCGGCCTCACCTTCTTGGGTGGCCTGGCCTTGGGGACGGTCGCATCCAGACTGCTGCGAAGAACGCGGCCATAGTCTCAGGCCGCTTCCGCTTAGGGCTTCCGTTCTGGCTGCTGATGGATCCACTGGTCTGGGGAGTGGGCGGTGGCTTGATAAGCCTGGCCAAACCCGAGCACCAGATGGGCGTCCTGAAGCTGCAGTTCCCACAGCGAGAAATCTGCAAATCCAAAGGTCATGGCGGATTTTGGAAATCGGGCGAGATAGCGTTCTTTCATCTGTCGATACGTGGCCGCGTTCGGTGCTAGGATCGCGGCCGATCCCTGTAGATTGATTCTGCGCAAGGCGAATGGATTTTTTCCAGGGTGATCAGGTTCGGAGAGGAAGAGCGACACCTGCGGGTCCTGAAGCAGATGCTGGGTGTGCAGGGCAAGCTGGCTCAAGTGTAAATACGCTCTGGTCCAATTCTCTCCGAGCACATAGGGTACATGTGAGCCAAATGGCTTTCCCTGTCTCATGGTGAGGAGTACACCCGTTCGCACCTCTTGTGCCAGCGTCGTCCAGGCTTCCCGTACTGCTTCATTCGTCATTGATTCAGCCATCAGCTATATCCTCTCGCACTCAAAGGTCGTTCACGCAATATTAACCCTATCGGTATCGGGTCGTCATGTCTTGATGAAGGGCCTAGGAGTCACGGCTTATTGTGTTTGCGGATGTGGGAGCCGTGATGATCCGTAGGCCGAGTATTGACCAGAGGAGTTGATCATGAAGAACGTTGAGATGGCGATGGAAGGAACGATCCTGACGATCAAGGTGGACATGTCGAAGGAGTTTGGTCCGTCTGCATCAGGGAAGACCACGATCATTGCTTCTACGGAGGGCAACGTGACGATCCCGGGTCGTGAAGAAAAAGTCGGATTGAACGTGTATCGTAAGAAATAGCTCGTTGTTTGTGTCTGAGCTGAACGATGAACGACGGGGAGGATGAATCGTCTTGTTGATTGGCGGCGAGTTCTGCCAAAAAACACGCAAATATTCATGAAATGCGACCGGTTTCTCCACAGTGAGACTGCTGTGCTGTGCATAAGTCGGTGCTGGTTGGGCCTATTCGGCTCTAGACAAAATCGTTTTGGTCAGCCGATCACTCCCGGATCAGGATCTGCCCAGGGATTGTGGAAAAGAAAAAGAATCATCCGTCAAGCCGCTAAATATAGTGGGTCTCTTCGAGGAAGCACTATGCCTATTTATTAGGCAATCTGCTAGCAGGACTGTTGAGATCAGCCATTTCAACGACAGGATCTCACTCATACACAGAGTTATCCACAGAAGCTGGGGAGTCTTTGCATCAGATGGCGATGCATGGAGGTTTTCTCCGTCGAAGTGATTGGTTTCTGAGGGGTCTGGCAGATTCAGATCTCATGTAGGGGGAAGAAGAGCGGGAGGTGAACTCGTCTTTCTGGAATAGAGAAATATTTTTCCGCTCTCCAAGGAAATATACGTCTGAGTTGGTCTAGGCTCTTGCTACTTATAAGATGCGATTCTGCAGAGTATCTCAATTGTGCTCAGGTCGGATCATTGGTGCAATCAGAGATTGCTCGTGCTTCAAACTAGGCCGCGGTCTCATCTTGGCAGGATTCGTCGCCGCAATGTTTCTTCCATTGGCGCGGAAGACAGCCCTTGACTCACTGATACCGGGGGCCTACTCTAAATGTGTGGGGGGAGTTAACGCCCCGGGGGAATATGGTTCATAAGGGGGTCGAGTGTGAGAGCGGTGTGCAGGACCAGCTTGTACTGGGAAGCCTAATGCTCTCCCGAGATCTCCGCCGTACCTACTAACTCCTCGGTAGGTGCGTGCTCCTCCCACCCTAAAGTGTTTTGGCGGATCGCTGCCTTTCCTGCGAATCTCCTCTTTTCCATCAGGTTGCGTGCGAACCTGCTACGAGGGTTTTCTCGGCGGAGCAATCTGTGTAGAATGCCGTCCACTTTTCCAACAAGCTTTTCTGAGAGGGTGAATGGCCAACGTGCGTTCAGTTTCGAATTCCGTGCCTGCGGCTCAACCCGTTTCTGAATCGTCCGGTCCGAAGAAAGCAGCAGCTAAACCGGTCCAGCAGGTCACCGCCGCCGAGATGGGGGCGCGTCAGCGGGAAATTTCCGTCTCTGAATTCTTTACGAAGAACCGGCATTTGCTCGGGTTCGATAACCCGCGCAAGGCGTTGCTGACCTGCGTGAAAGAAGCCGTCGATAACGCACTCGATGCCTGCGAAGAAGCCGGGATTCTTCCGGAAGTGACCGTTAAGCTGGAGGTGGTTTCAAACGGGGAGCCGGTCGCTCCCAGCCAGGCGTCCAGATTTCGCATCACGGTGACGGACAACGGGCCCGGCATCGTTCGTCAGCATATCCCGAGGATCTTTGCTAAATTGCTCTACGGCTCGAAGTTTCATCGCATGCGGATGAGCCGGGGCCAGCAAGGCATCGGAATTTCGGCGGCGGGCATGTATGGACAATTGACGACCGGCAAGCCGGTGAACATCATTTCCCGTACCGGGCCGAAAGCCGTCGCGCATTATTTTGAAGTTCAAATCAACACGAAGAAAAACGAGCCGCTCGTTCATGAGAACAAGCAGATCGAATGGAGTCAGCCGCAGGGCACACAAGTTTCTATCGAGGTCGAGGGAAAATATCAAAAGGGCCG
>CAZXNN010000479.1:0-2918 GCA_964641915.1 uncultured Nitrospira sp.
CTCGTCATCTTCATGACGGGCGAGGTCAACATGCACTGGGGGCCCGTCGACCAGGGCACGCAGCGAGCCATCTCCAACCTCACCGACGCGTTCGCCGTCTACGCGCGCGACCACTACCCCAACCTGCTCTGGGTCTCACCGCCGGCGAACCCGGATTTCGAAGATCCCCCTTTCGAGTCGTCGCTGAAGGGCATGCTCTTTCTCTCCGCGCAGGGCGTCAGGCCTGGCAGATCGGCTTTCCTCAACCTGCGCCGCTTCGACCGCGTCTACCCCGGCCTCCCGCTACCCGCTGGCGTGATCGGCGCCCCCGAGATGATGGCCGACCAGGTGCGCCCGAACGCCGCCGGCTACGCCGCCATCGCGCAGCAAGTCGCGGCCCTCTTGCTCGACTGGTACACGAAGCACCCCGAGGGGGCAGCGTGAGCCCCCGCGTCGTCGCGCTGCTCGCGAGCGCAGGCGTGCTCCTCGTCGGCGGCGCCAGCGCCGCCTACCTGCTCTCGCGCCGTCCGGCGCCGATGCGCCCCGGCGAGACCGTGCTCTTGCTCGGCGACAGCCTGGGCGTCGGCTTGGCGCAGCACCTCGCCGACGCGCTCGCCCCCGCCGGCGTCGTCCTCGACGCCGAGCCGCAAACCGGTTGGACCGCGAAGCGCGTGCGCGCGGCGTACGATGCGGACCCGTCGCTCGTCGCCAGCGTCGTCGTCTTTTCGCTCGGCTCGAACGACGCCGCGCTCGGCGACCCCGCGCTCGAGCGCGACGACGTCGCAGCGCTCGTCGCCACCGCCCGCGCCCGCGGCGCTCGACGCGTCGTGCTCGTCGTCCCGCCCAACTACGCGCTCGCGGCGCCGCCTGCCCCGGCGACCACGCAGAAGCAGCAAGCCTTCTTGTCGCTCTGGCCCGACGACGTCGAGCTCCTACGGCCGAGCGATGCCGTCGTCGCACAGCTCGGCGCCGACCGCATCCACCTGCCGCCGCTCGGCTACCAGGCGCTAGCGCGCGAGGTTGCCGCTCACCTGACCACTTGAGGCATACATACAAGTGTGATACCCGAGCGGCCACATGGAAAACATGACGCTGCTGGGCACCAGGCTGGTAGTGGACTATTTTGCTGGCGGCGGCGGCGCGTCGAAGGGCATCGAGCTCGCTACAGGCCGAAGCCCCAACGTCGCGGTGAACCACTGCGCGCACGCGATCTCGATGCACGAGCTCAACCACCCGACGACAGTGCACTTGCTCACGGACGTCTGGGACGTCGATCCGGTCGCCGACATCGAGGCGGGGCCGATCGGGCTCGCGTGGTTCTCGCCGGACTGCGCGCATTTCAGCAGGGCGAAGGGCAAGAAGCCGCTGAAGAAGAAGATCCGCGGGCTCGCGTGGGTGGTCTTGCGGGTCGCGGCGAAGCGGCGACCGTCGGTGCTCATGCTCGAGAACGTGTCCGAGTTTCAGGGCTGGGGGCCGCTCGGGCGCAAGGGCCACCCGCTCAAGCCCAAGAAGGGCCAGACCTTCGCGCGGTTCAAGCAGCAACTGACGGACCTGGGGTACCGGGTCGAACACCAGATCCTCAACGCGGCCGACTACGGCGCGCCGACCATACGGAAGCGGCTCTTTCTCATCGCTCGGTGCGATGGGCTTCCCATCGTCTGGCCCGAGCCGACCCATGGGCCTGGGCGCGCGCGCCCGTACAGGACGGCCGCCGAGTGCATCGACTGGACATTGCCGTCGCGGAGCATCTTCGGACGCAAGCGCCCCCTCGCCGAGAACACGATGCGCCGCATCGCGGTCGGCCTGAAGAAACACGTGCTCAACGCGGCGAAGCCTTTCATCGTACAGGTGAACCACGGTCGCGACGTGGACCGGAGCCGGGGCATCGACGCACCCTTGCCGACCATCACGGCCAAGCACGGCTACGCGCTCGTGACCCCGACGTTGATTCAGACCGGGTACGGCGAGCGGAAGGGCCAGCGGCCACGGTCGCTCGACCTGCACGAGCCCCTGGGTACCATCGTCGCCTGCGGCGCGAAGCACGCACTCGTGACGACATTCCTGACCAAGTTCTACGGCACGTCGGTCGGCGCGTCGGCAGAGGATCCGACGCCCACGGTGACCGGACAAGGGCAGCACATCGCCGCCGTGGCATGCCACCTGACCAAGCAAGGCCGCGGGCAGGAGGGGCAGCCCACGGGAGCGCCACGCTTTGACCTCGTGCAGGCCTTCCTGAGTCGACACCTGGGCGAAGGCGACCACACGACGGTGACGATCGACGGCGAGCTGTACCGCATCGCCGACATCTGCCTGCGCATGCTGAGCCCACGCGAGCTCGCGCGCGCCCAGGGATTCCCCGACACGTACGTGCTCGTCGGGACGAACGAGAGGCAGGTGGAGCGCATCGGCAACAGCGTGCCACCCCAGCTCGTCGAGGCCCTTGTGCGCGCGAACGCCACGTACGTCGCCCCGCCGCTCGCCAGAAGACCACGACGCTGGGCAGAGGCTGCCTGACACGAAAGGGTCCCCTTTGCGGCCCGCACACAGGTGTGATATCGCGACGCGAATGAAAGACACCGACCACTTTCTCTCCGAATGGCGCGCGGCGAGCGCCGCGAAGGACGCCGCGCTGAAGGCTCTGCGCTCGGTGCCCATCCCCTTCCGCTCGGCCGTGCTCGCCGAGGTCCTCACGGAGACGCTCGCGCTGCTCGACGAGCAGGCTCCCCCCTCGCTCGTGGCCGACGTGCAGCGCGCGTTCGGCTCGGTGCCGGACCTGTCGACGAAGGCCGCCGAAACACCCGTCGAGCCCCCGGCTCGGGAAGAGGCTGTGATCTGCGGCCATCTTCTCAGCGAGGACCGCTTTCGTACGCTCACGCGCAAACTTCTTCGCGAGCAGGCCGTGAGGGATGCTCACGCGGCGCGCTTGGTCGCCGCGAAGT
>CAZXNN010000480.1:0-2914 GCA_964641915.1 uncultured Nitrospira sp.
CGGCCGACTTCAGCGCACGATATTTGGATGAACCGACCTGCTGCCGCTCCAGGACCGCGCATTCCAGTGTCTTATCCGCCAGCACCTCACGGAGATGCGCGAGCAACGTGGCCTGATCGGGAATCGATGCGGCCGTCTCGCGACTGGCCTCTTGCCCTCCATCAGCCGACGACTCGGCCGAATCCTGTTGATGCGCGAGCGATCCGATCGCCCAGGCGCGCAACGCCAGCAGCAAGCCCTGCTCAAGCGTGCAAGGAGACGGTTTCTGAGCCTTCAAATACTCCTGCATCCGCGCCTGTACCTGCTTCGTCGCCGCCAGCACGGCATACTCCTTAAGCTCTTCAAACGTCCCGTCATAGTTGATCGTAAGCAGCGTGTCTCTCTCCGGCTTCTGACCCAACTCGGCCAGGACAATCCTGACGATGAACGGCGCCTTATAGACTTCTTCGAAGGCCTGCTTGATGACCGGAGCAATTCCGTATTTCACGAGGCGCGAACCGGTCACGTCGGACGGCGATCGATTGAACCCCTCCGTGTGCGCCATCTCCAACAGGCTGAATCGGAGCTTCTCCAGATCTGCCGGATGCCCCATGCCTCCGAGCGCAATCCGGTCGTAAATCTCATAGAGCTTCGACGTCCCTTTGCTGACCGTCGTCAGGAGCAGCCCCCCGTCGTAACCCAGAGCCACGACCGGACTCCCCTGCCGAAACTGCTCGTCCAGATAGGTCCGTCGATTGCCGACCGCTTCCACCCACCGATAGGGTTCTTCATACATGCCGCACCACCTTAGATTCGCAAGATAGATTCAATCGACTCTTAACCATCCGGCGACTGCCGACCACTCCGATCCATCGACCGCATGCTTCATACATGGCGCACCACCTTGGATTCAAAGAGCGGTTTCAACCGGTCGTCAGGGACTACCCGCACTCCGTCTTGCGTAATCAATTTGATAACCGGATAGAGGCTGGACTCGCGATTGACGCCGCCCGTGGCCGAATCAAACTCAGCGGCACTGGTTAAAAGACGCAATGCTTGCACGGTCGCCTCTTCCTCCGTCATCACAGCCAGGGGACCCTCACCCCAGGTATTCACATAATGCAGAATACCGCGGATCGTCGGCGACCCGGAACCTGACACCGCATATTCAACCCCTTCAAACTCGGCCCCGAGAATGTCGTAGAAGAATATCTTGGCCGCGCCCTGTTCGAAGTCATAGCCGGCAAACACCGGCACCACGGCGCCGGTTCCCGCCAAAGCTGCAGCCACATTTTCCTTCAAGAGTTTCGATACCGCACGCAGCTTCCCCTCGAAGCTCAACTCCTGAAGCTGGGTCCGCCGGTAATATTTGAACGAGTGCTCCAGAATCCGCACCATCTCATAGGCCGTAGCAGGGACGCCCGCGATGGCCATGACACTATGGCGATCGATTTCGAGGACCTTGTCCGTCCGGTCATACATCACCATGTTGCCGGCCGTCGCCCGGCGATCGCCGGCAACGAGGACACCGTCGCGATATTTGAACGCGAGAATCGTCGTCGCGCTCGGCAGATCGACCCCCGATCCGGCAGCCGTCGGCTGACCGAATTGGTAGCCCTGCTCCTTCAACAGCTGAAAAAAATCTCCCTGCATCCCCATCTTTCTTACCTTCCCCCTTCTCTTCTAGGATGGCTGCCGTAGCCAGGGTTTCCGGCGCGCATCGAACGAGGGCCTTCTGAGGCCGCGCGTTCGGCGAGCAAAAACCTCGGCTCGGCGGCCATCCTTATTCCCCCGTCCGCTGCCGATACCGCTCGGCCTGCTTCGGATCGACCTTCTTCATCCGCTTCATCAATCTGTCCTTGTCGGGCGAACCGGTATCAGGACGCCGTGGTCCGCCGCCCTCTTCCGACGGGCTCGGCGCCTTCGGCATCGGATCAACCGGTCCCTCACGTCGCTCAGGCATCATCTGGTAGATCATGACTGTGATTCCTTTCTTATGCTCCAGGCGGCAACTGCATCGGCCGGCGAAGCCGCCCGTTCAAAAATCTCGGCACAGGCCCGCACCTCGGTCGGATCAAACAGGTCGCCCATCTCCAGGATCTTCCCCTTCAACCCGCCCGAGAACTGAATCCGTTCCCACTGCATCGACTTGATCTGATCGGAAAACCGCCGCACGCAGAGCCCGCGCAACCCACCACGGGTATCGTGAGGGCCGGCCGACAGGGCCTGCTCAATGTCGGTCTCCGTGGTCATGCGCCAGGCCTTGCCTTCGGCTTCCAGACCGAGATACAGTCCGCGGTCGGCATTCACATTGTGATACTCGAGATCCAGACTCGCCAGCCAAGGATCATCCCAACCGATTCGCTCTTCCCGTACAAAGGTCTCCAGCAACCATAGCTTCGTCACCCAATCGAGCTTGCCGACCAATTGGCTTCGATCCTGCGTGAGTAATCGCAGCGTCTCACCCCATTCGTGCAGCACCCAATCCGTTTCCGCATCGGCGCCGGCCAGCATGCGCCTGGCTGCCGTATAGTACTGTTCCTGAATATCGACTCCCGAAAGAGACGGCCCCTGCTGCTGACGCACCGTGGATTTAAGGTCGGGATCCCGCGAAATCTGCTTCACCGCCGAAACCGGATCGGCTAGTTCAATCGCAGGCGCGGCCCCCCGATCGATCAACTCGAGCACCAATTGGGTCGTGCCCACCTTCAACGCCGTCGCATACTCACACATGTTCGCATCGCCGATGATCAGATGCAGCCGCCGATACTTCTCTCGAACGGCGTGCGGCTCATCCCTGGTATTGAGAATGGGCCGGTTGTGCATCGTATCGACGCTCAGATCCGTCTCCATAAAATCGGCCCGCTGAGAGAGTTGATACTGCCCCGGAACGAAACCGCTCTCCTGTGCCTCGATCCCGACTTTTCCTGCACCG
>CAZXNN010000481.1:0-2913 GCA_964641915.1 uncultured Nitrospira sp.
CGCCATGCGCAGATTCCTTTTCACACCGATCACAGCTTGATGGTGTTGCATGGCCATCCGTTGGTGTTGCGACTCGGGTTGCATGCGGCTGCGGATCGTGCGTTGGTTGGAGAGCCGGTGGTGTACCTTGACGGGGCCAACACGTTCGACCCCTTTGTGATCGGTCGATTGGCCAGAGCGCATCGCCAGGCTCCCCGAAAGATTCTCTCGCTGGTGCATGTCGCCCGCGCGTTCACCTGTCATCAAATGGAGCGGTTGGTGTCGGATTGCCTGGAAGAGGCGCTGATGCGGTATCAGGCGAGAATTGCCGTTGTCTCCGGGCTGTTTGAAACGTTTTACGATGAGGCCGTACCGTTCCAGGAAGCTGCGCGGCTGGCTGGTCGAATGATGCAGCACCTGCGTCGGATGGCCCAACGTGGTTATGTGCTCGTGTGTCTCTGCCCTCCGATCCCAGCGGTCATGTCTTCACGGCATCGGTTCATTGACCAACTCCGTGGCCAGGCGGATCGTGTCATTCGTGTTGGCGAGGCGCCGGGCCAGGGGATCATCAGGCTCGAGGAAGAGCCGAGTGGCCGGGAGGCCGGCCAGGTATGGGAGGTCGCCCGGACGGTATTGGAGTCCCGATAGTTTCATGGGACGGACACTGACGACTTTCACTCAACTGGTGCAGCAAGAGATTGCCTCCTGGCGGCGATACCGGCGCGCGCTGCGGGCGGAAGATCAGCAGGCGCTGGATGAATTGTTCGCGGCGGCGCGGCGTCACTCCGCCGCCGGAGCCTATCTAGCCCGCGATACACCGTTCGAGGTGATGGTGCTGTCGATGATGCTGGAACAACAGAAACAAATACAGCGGTTATCACAGGCGGTGGCCGATCATGATGTCCGGTCTTCCCTCCCACCGTCTGGCGGGGTGGCTCCTTGATGCCTATCCTGTCCACGACGGCATGGCGATTTGGATTCTCGACGAGGAGGGAATCCGCTGCCGTCTGGTCGATCCCTATCGTCCGTCATTCTATCTTGCCGGGTCATCAACTGATCTTGCAGCAGCCTGGCGCCTCCTCACGGGCCGGCGAATCTCGTATCGGGTGAACCGCGTCCAGCGCCGTGAGCTCTGGTCGGCTGACACGATTCCAGTCTGCGCCGTGTCGATTCTGCAGCCGACCAGATTTCATGAAGCCGTCAAGCAGCTTATGGCGGGTGTGCCGGAATTGCATTTCTATCATGCCGATGTCGGACTTCCGCAGCGCTATTTCTATGACCGCGGACTCTTTCCTCTCTGTCGTTGTGAGGTCGAGGTCACCGCCGATGCAGTCGTGCAGGTTATTGCTGCGAGCGAGTCGCCTTGGGAGACGGACTATCGTCTGCCGCCTCTCCGGATCATGGAGTTTCTGTTGGAAGGCGCTTCGCCGAATCCGAATCATGGCGGGGTGGTTCAATTAGCCGTTCGAGTCGAGGGCGAAGAGCGACTCCTGAATGGAGACGATCCGGCGGAATTTATCCAGACTGTTGATGGTCTGCTTCAACGGCATGATCCGGATATCCTGCTGACCGATTGGGGGGACTCCTACATTCTGCCCCGCCTGCTGCGAATGTCCGCGCAGATGCGCGTGTCGCTGAGATTGAACCGGGATCCGGCTCATGCCATCGGCACTCGCGCGCCGCGTTCCTATGTGTCGTACGGACGGGTGCTGGCTCATGCCGGCGAACGGACACTCTATGGCCGGCTCCATCTCGATCGGCGGAACTCCTTCGCTTTATCGGAGACCGGCCTGGCCGGACTGTTCGAGCAGTCGCGCGTCACGAAGGTGCCAATCCAGCAGATGGCCCGTACAACCACCGGGACGGGAATTACGTCCATGCAACTCGAGCAGGCCCATCGGGCGGGGATTCTCATTCCCTATCGCAAACAGCAGGTGGAGGAATTTAAGACGGGAGTGGAGTTCCTGGAGACGGATCAGGGGGGGCTGACCTATGCGCCGATCTCCGGCTATCACGAAGGCGTCGGCGAGCTGGATTTCGCTTCGATGTATCCCACGATCATGACCCGCTTCAATGTGTCGCCGGAGACCGTCAATTGCCGATGTTGCGCGGAGAACCCCGCCGCGCGCGTGCCGGAGATCGCCCATCATACTTGTCGGAAGGTCCAGGGGTTGATTCCCCGGACGCTGGCTCCGCTCCTTGCCAAACGGGCGCAGTATAAACAGCAGCTCAAGAAGGCATCCGATGACGCGATGCGGCAGATCATCGATCAGCGCCAGACGGCGCTGAAGTGGCTGCTGGTCGTATCATTCGGCTATCTCGGGTACAAGAATGCGCGCTTTGGAAGAATCGAAGCGCATGAGGCGGTCACGGCCTATAGCCGCGAGGTGCTGCTGCGCGCCAAAGAGATCGCCGAGTCGCAGGGCTTTCGTTTCCTGCACGCCATCGTCGATTCGCTCTGGCTGCAGAAGCGGGGCGCCGGGCGAGAGGCCTACGACCGGTTGGCGGCCGACATCAGTGCGCAAACAGCATTGCCGATTGTCGTCGAAGGCCTGTATCGATGGATCGGCTTTCTTCCGTCGCGCGTCAATCCGCGCATGCCGGTGCACAATCAATTCGTCGGACTGTTTGATAACGGGCGGATGAAGGTGCGCGGGCTCGAAGTGCGGCGATCCGATGCCCCGCTCATTGTAAAGCGGTTTCAATCGGAGGTATTGCAGCGGATGGGGCAGGGGCAGACGATTGCGGAGTTGCGGATGCGGATTCCGGAGATCGAGGCATTGACCGAGGACTATTGCCGCTATCTGCGCGAAGGACGCGCGTCGATTGAAGAGGTGGCAATCGGGAAGACATTGACGCAAGCGCCGGAGCACTATCGCCATGCGACCCAGACCAGCATCGCAGCAAAAGAGCTTCAGCGTCGCGGGGTGCCGG
>CAZXNN010000482.1:0-2904 GCA_964641915.1 uncultured Nitrospira sp.
GCTGGTCCCGTTAATCCCCTTTGTAGGAGTCAAACTGATTTCTCGCATTGGGACGTGGACCCCTGGCTGAGCCCCGGGGACATGGATTTTCTGTGACGCAGGGAAAGGGGTGGTGGAGAGGGGAGAGGATGGGATTCCAGCACCGTTTCCATTCGCCGCCCCTTGCATATGTGTGTGGATGCTCATGATGAGATCCTTTCATCTGTTTGTCTGTGTTACGGTAGAGGCGAGGGCCGCAATCGGTCACCCACAATAAAAAAGCCGCCTCTCCAAACTGGAGAACGCGGCTGATTCCTCACAAGGCCCGCTCAAATCGGCTTCCCTACGCTGGTATTACCCAGGTCAGGTTGTGAGGGTCGTCCGATCATTCGGACTCTCAGCCTGATGGCTCCCCTAGCTATGGAAAGATCGTATGCCCGGCCCCGGTCGTTGTCAACGGGCTTTTAGGCCTACCGGGACGCTAGGCCTTCTTCACGAAGCTGGTTCGTTGATTGTGGGGTGGGGCTAACGTAGAATCCAATACTCTAGATCATTGTTGAGGTGTGTGTGAAGTCGATGATCACCGTACCCAGACCCATCACGGATTACCAGGGGCTTTCGCCCGAAGAACTCTTCCGCCGGACCGCCGAGGCAAAGCGCGCCTTGGGCGATCGGGTCATGATTCTCGGGCATAACTACCAACGGGACGAAGTCATTGAGCATGCTGACTTTCGCGGCGACTCCTTGTTGCTGTCCAAGCTGGCCGCAGAGCGTTCCGAGCGGCCCTATATCGTGTTTTGCGGTGTCCATTTTATGGCGGAGACGGCAGATATTCTGAGCCGGTCGCAACAAACGGTGATTCTGCCTGACATGGCTGCCGGCTGCTCTATGGCGGATATGGCGGCGATCGAGCAGGTCGATCAATGTTGGGAGACCTTGGGGCGCATCCTGCCGGTGGAAGAGGCGGTCATGCCGGCGGTGTATGTGAATAGCGCCGCGGTCCTCAAGGCTTTTTGCGGCGAGCATGGCGGGATTACCTGCACATCATCCAATGCGAGAGCGGTCATTGAGTGGAGCTGGGCCAGACGAGAGAAGATTCTTTTCTTTCCCGACGAGCATTTGGGCCGCAATACAGCCAACAAGATGGGACTGCCTCGCGAGCAGATGATCGTCTGGGATCCGTTTCAACCCAACGGCGGCAATACGCGCGAAGCAATACAGAAGGCGAAACTGATTCTCTGGAAGGGGCACTGCAGTGTGCATCAGATGTTTCAGCCCGTCCATATCGACAACTTCCGGAAGCAATTTCCGGACGGCAAGGTGATCGTCCATCCGGAATGTCATGAGAATGTGGTGAACAAGGCGGACCTTTCGGGATCCACCGAGTTCATCATTAAGACTGTGACGGCGGCGCCGGCCGGTACCGCCTGGGCGGTCGGTACAGAACTGAATCTGGTGAACCGCTTGAAGCGCGACCTGACCGATAAGAAAGTGTTCTTCCTCTCCTCGACCGTCTGCCAATGCGCCACGATGTTCCGCATCGACGGTGCGCATCTCTGCTGGGCCATGGAAAACCTCGCCGACGGCCATGTCGTGAATCACATCGTGGTGCCAGACGAAGATAAGCGATGGGCGAAGATAGCTCTCGACCGAATGATGTCCGTCAGCTAGCCCCAGGATGCTGAAACAGCTCCCCGGCTTCGTTCTCGCTTCGCTTAACCCCTCAACGTACCTAGAACCGTACGCTTCGGGCTTTCGCTTGCTGCGGCCTTGCCGGAAAGCTGTTTGAGCATCCTGGGATATCCCTGTCATGAGTTTAGACTGGTGCCGTCACCAGTTATTCCGGTATATTCACCCGTCAATTCACTGGGACCGACCTGGGGTCTGCTCTATTGCTATGGATTACAAAGCCACACTGAATCTGCCGAAGACCGATTTTCCGATGAAGGCCAATCTGCCGCAGCGGGAGCCGGAGATGCTGGCCTGGTGGGCGCAGGAGAAGCTCTATGAGCAGATCCAGGCGGCCGGCCAGGGGCGGCCGCGCTACGTGCTGCACGATGGCCCTCCCTATGCGAACGGGCGCATTCACATCGGCCATGCGCTGAACAAGATTCTCAAAGACATCATTGTGAAGTCCAAGACGATGGCGGGCTTCCAGGCTCCCTACGTGCCAGGCTGGGACTGTCACGGTTTGCCGATCGAACATCAGGTGATGAAGGAACTGGGCGACAAGAAAAAGGACCTGGACACGCCGGCCATCCGCAAGCTCTGTCGTGAATATGCCGAGAAGTATGTTGCGATTCAGCGCGAGGAGTTTCAGCGACTCGGCGTACTGGGCGAATGGCAGCAGCCCTATCTCACCATGACGCCGGCCTATGAAGCGTCGATCATTCGCGAGTTCGGGAAGTTTGTGGAGCGTGGCGGGGTCTATAAAGGCCTCAAGCCGGTGTTGTGGTGTACGCAGGACCAAACGGCCTTGGCGGAAGCGGAAGTTGAGTACGACAACCATACTTCGCCGTGGGTCTATGTGAAATTTCCGATCGTGACCTCGCCGGCGGTGCTCAGCACGACGTTCCCCGGCATCGCGTTCCCTGACGGCATCAAGTCGGTGTCGGTCGTCATCTGGACCACCACGCCTTGGACGCTTCCGGCCAATCAGGCGGTCTGTCTTCATCGTGACTTCGACTATGCCTTCGTTCAGGTCGGCGACGAGCTGCTGGTCGTGGCCGAAAAGCTCTTGGAGAGCGTGGCGAAGGAGTGCAGGCTTGAAGGCTATCGAGTCATCGGAGTGAAGAAGGGGGGAGAGGGCTTTGAGGGACTGGAAACGCAACGGCCGCTGACGACCGGGCTGTCTCCGATTCTACTCGGTGACTTTGTGACATTGGAACAGGGAACCGGTTGCGTGCATATCGCGCCGGGCCACGG
>CAZXNN010000483.1:0-2901 GCA_964641915.1 uncultured Nitrospira sp.
GCTTCCCGAAGGCGCCCCATTCGTCCATCAGCCCTGCACCAGGCACTCGGCAATTTGGACGGCATTCAAGGCGGCGCCCTTTCGAAGATTATCGGAGACGACCCAGAGGTTGAGTCCATTCGTGACTGAGGCATCTTCACGAATGCGGCCGACATAGACTTCGTCTTTCCCCGTCGCATCCAGCGGCATGGGATAGAGTTTCTTCAGCGGATCGTCGTAGACCAACACCCCCGGCATCGCCGCCAGCGCCGCCCGGGCATCGTTGGGACTCAACGGCTTCTCTAACTCCACATTGATGGATTCGGAATGACAGCGCAATACCGGAACCCGCACCGTGGTGGAGGTCACACGCATGTTCGGCGCATCCAGAATCTTTCTCGTTTCCCTGACAATCTTGATCTCTTCAGAGCATTCGCCGCCCTCTGAAAATGACCCGATATGCGGCAACAGATTGAAGGCAATCTGGTAGGGATAGACTTCCGCTTTCACGTCGCGAAAGGCCATCAGCGCCCTGGTCTGGTCCAGTAATTCGTCCATCGCCGCGGCGCCGGTCCCTGAAACCGATTGAAAGGTCGTCACCACCACACGCTTCACGCCCACCGCATCGTGGAGCGGCTTGAGCGCCATCACCAAAGGGGTCGTCGTACAATTGGGAATGGCCACAATCCCCCGGGGAAGCGATCGCAACGCCGCGGCATTCACTTCCGGCACCACCAGCGGCACTTGCGGATCCATCCGAAAGACCCCGCTGTCGTCGATGACTACGACCCCGGCCGCACCCAACCGGGGACCGTACTCCTTGCTGATCGTATCCGTCGCGGAGATGAATGCAAAATCGACGCCGGCGAACGAGGAGGACTCGGTCAATTCTTCAACCGTCCATTCCTTGCCCTGACAGGTCAGCACTTCACCGGCCGACCGTTTTGACGCAAACAGCCGCAGCCCAGCCAGCGGGAAGCTTCGCTCTTCGAGAATTTCCAGACTCTCCTTGCCGACCGCGCCGGTCGCGCCAAGAATGGCCACAGTGTAGGCGGACTTTTTCTTAAGCATGTGACGAATCCTATTCCAGCGAGAGGGCACGAATACGGTGATTAAAGGTGTCGGCGATCAAGAGTGTCCGCTCGCCATCCGTGACAATACCGAAGGGATAGCACAACCCTGCCTCCAAGGCCGATCCACCGTCACCGACAGACAAGGCAGACCCGGTACCGGCGATGCGCGTCAAGTGACCCGTCGTGCGGTCCCATCGACGGATCAGGTGGCTGTCAGAATCAGTCAGGAATAGATTGCCTTCTCGATCCAGCGCAATCCCTGAGGGCCGGGAGACACTTGGAGACGGCGGATCATCGGGCGACTGATAGCGATAACTTCCTCCGTCACCGACCGCCGTCGCGATCATACCGGTTGCAAGATCAACGGATCGGATGCGACCATTAAACGTATCGGCAATGTAGAGCGTTCCTGCCGCCACGGCTAACCCGCTGGGCCCGGCAAGGCTCGATTCCGTCGCCGGTTTGCCATCTCCATCGTATACCGCTGATCCTGTCCCTGCGACCGTGCGAATGATCCCGGTCTTCAGGTCTACGGCCCGTACACGATTATTACTCTGATCGGCAATATACAGCTGTCCCTGCGCATCAATCGCCAGCGCAGCCGGTTCGTTCAACGCCGCACGATCAGCCGGCCCGCCGTCGCCGGAAAACCGCGCCTGCCCGGTGCCGGCAATGGTCGCGATAATTCCGGTTTTGGCATCCACCCGGCGAACTCGATGGTTCATCGTATCGGCGACATAGAGATGGCCCTGCGCATCGACTGCGACTGCTGTAGGGAAATTGAGCAGCGCCTCTGTGGCAGGTCCGCCATCTCCGCCGTACCGTTTTGGCGCCGCTGCCCCGACGAGATAGCGCACCGTCCCGCTCAGATCCGTCTGTTGGGTAAACTGCTCTGTCGTCTTCTGGCTCGTCTCGGCTAAGGGATCAACTTCTTCCTCAGGGACGACAGCGCCACCGCCCGATTGAGAGGCCGGCGCGACGACTTCTGGTGCACAGCCAACCACAGTAGAAATCAGACCGGTGACGCAATCCACCCGCCTCACGACGTGGTTTTCAGAATCTGCAACAAAGAGATTCCCCTGGCCATCGATCGCCAGGCCCTTCGGCTCATTCAGGCACGCCTGCAAAGCCGGCCTGCCGTCACCGCTAAACCCGGGCTCGCCAATGCCGGCCCGCGTCGCAAGAGTCCACGATGTAAACAGAGTTGCCATGCGAAAGTCCCGCCTCAGTTCAAATTGCGTAGAATGGCATCGCCCATTTCGGTCGTGCCGACGACTCTGGTTCCCGAACTCTGAATGTCCTTGGTGCGGTAGCCCAAATCGAGCGTCTTTACGATCGCCCGCTCGATGGCCTCGGCTTCTTTCTCAAGCTTGAATGCGTAGGACAACATCATGCCCACAGAGGCAATCGTCGCAATGGGATTCGCGATGTTCTTTCCCGCGATATCGGGCGCACTGCCATGGATCGGCTCGAACAATCCGACCTTGGCGCCGATACTGGCCGACGGCAGCATGCCGATCGATCCGGTCAGCATGGCTGCTTCGTCGCTGAGAATATCTCCGAAGATATTGTTACACACCATGACATCGAACTGGCGCGGGTTGCGGACCAGTTGCATCGCAGCATTGTCGACGTAGATGTGATGCAATTCGACGTCCGGATAACTCTTCTGGACGTCGATCATCACTCGACGCCACAACTCGGACGACTCCAGCACATTCGCCTTATCAACCGACGTGACCTTTTTCCGCCGCTTGCGCGCCGCTTCGAACGCCACCTTGCCGATCCGGCGAATCTCTTCGGTCGTGTAGACTTCGGTGTTCACTCCGCGCTCTTCGCCGTTCGGCAG
>CAZXNN010000484.1:0-2896 GCA_964641915.1 uncultured Nitrospira sp.
GGAATCGAGCCGTTTCTCGTGGCGTCTTCGGTCATGGCGGTCCTCGCGCAGCGCTTGCTGCGGCAAATCTGTCCCGATTGCAAGAAACCGTATACCCCCACCGTCGATGAACTGGGCCGTCTTGGGCTGGATGGCAAGGGGCCGTTTACGTTCTACCGCGGCGCCGGCTGTCCGAACTGTTCGCAAACCGGGTATCGCGGCCGTACAGGCATCTATGAGTTGCTCGTGCTCGATGACGAAGTGCGCCGGCTCATCGGGGCCAAAGCCGATTCATCGGTGATCAAACAGGCGGCCATCGCCAAGGGCATGATCACCTTGAAGCAGGAAGGCGCGATGAAAGTGGCTCAGGGTGTGACAACGACAGAAGAAGTGATGCGGATTACGCAGCAGGAGATTGAGATCTAGGAGATAGCGGGATGGTTCAGGTTAAGGCTAAGGTTATGAAAGAGCGAACCGGATCTTGGCTCAACTTCGACCTCAACCTGAATTGCTGGAGGGCCGTTTTGAGCGTCTTGTGTGCTTCTTGTCCAGGAGCTCGCTAGTCATGCCGGTCTATCAATACCGCGGGTATAAGAACGACGGCGGAGCTGCTGCGGGAATCATCGACGCCGAGAGTGTCAAGATCGCCCGTCTGAAGCTCCGCAAAGACGGCGTGTTTCCGACCGACGTAGTTGAGCAGGGGCCAACCGGCGGGCGCCGGTCGGCGCAGGATCGTGTTGCCATCTCGGCGCCGCTTGGAAGGTCTCAGGTTCTGTCGGCGCCCGATTTGGCGATGCTGACCCGTCAGTTTGCGACGCTGTTGGTCGCCGGGCTTCCTCTGGTCGAAGCGTTGGGGGTCTTAATCGACCAGTCTGAAAAGAAGCCGGCGAAGGCATTGCTCGCCGATGTGCGCGAGCAGGTGCGTGCAGGGAAAGCGCTCAGCAGCGTGCTGGAATCCTACGGGAAAGACTTCTCCCAGATCTACGTGCATATGGTGCGGGCGGGTGAATCGAGCGGCGCGCTGGATCAGATTCTCTTTCGCCTGGCCGAGTTTCTTGAAAAGCAGCAGGCCCTCAGGAACAAAGTCACAAACGCCATTCTCTATCCCGCCTTGATGCTGATCGTCGGCGTGGGCGTTCTGTTTTTTCTGATGACCTTTGTGGTTCCCAAGATCACAGCCGTCTTCACCAGCATGAAAGCGGCGCTCCCCTTCCCGACCGTCGTGCTGATGACGATCAGCCGGTTCTGTTCCACCTACTGGCCGCTCATGCTGCTGGCCGTGGTGGGCGGCGGGATGCTCATTCGCCGATTCATCCAGACCGAATCGGGGCGCACCCTTGCGGATCGACTGATCCTCCGCATTCCCTTGATCGGCGACGTGGCGCGCATGGTGTCGATCTCCCGGCTGACCGGCACCCTGGCGACGATGTTGTCGAGCGGCGTGCAGTTGCTGGATGCGTTGGATGTCTCGAAGCGCGTGATGAACAATCGGATCCTGGAGGAAGCGGTCGAAGGCGCCAGGCAGAATATCCGGGAGGGCGAAACGATCGCGGACCCGCTCAAGCGCAGCGGCCAATTTCCGTCGCTGGTGACGCATATGATCGCCGTCGGGGAACGCAGCGGTGAAATGGAAGAAATGCTGCGGCGTATCGGGCAGATTTACGACGGTGAAGTAGAGCGGGTCATCACCCGGTTTACATCGCTGCTGGAACCGATCATGATCTTAGTCATGGGCGTCATCGTCTTCTTTATTGTCGTGGCCATCCTGCTGCCGATCTTTGAAATGGGTCAAATGGTGCGGTAGCCGGTGATCGGTGAAGGGTGATGAGTGAAAAGCGCGCAGCATATGGAGGTGTTCAGATGAGCAGAAGTGAGTCGGTCCATGGGTCGGGCAGAATGTGGCGGAGAAACCAACGAGCCCTGAATGTCCTCGCAGCACCCATCGCCCATCACCCGTCACGCCATATTCTCCGCAGTGAGCGCGGTTTCACCTTCATCGAAATCATGGTGGTGGTGGCGATCCTCGCCATCCTGGCGGCGCTCGTCGTCCCGCGGATCATGGGGCGCACTGACGATGCCAAACGGACGGCCGCGAAAGTGCAGATCCGGAATATCGAAGGGGCGCTCCAGCTGTACAAACTCGATAACGGCGTCTATCCGACGAGCGAACAGGGGCTCAAAGCGCTGGTCGAGAAGCCGTCGGTGGGTGTGATCCCGAAGAAGTGGAAGATCGGCGGATATATCGACAAGCTTCCGGAAGATCCCTGGGGCAATCCGTACAAGTATCAGAGCCCGGCCCCGATCCAGCAGGGACAATATGGGCAGATTAAGGCCGATTATGAAATCATGTCCCTCGGGACAGATGGCGAGGCCGGCGGAGAAGGTGTGAATGCCGATATTGCGAATTGGAACTTGGATAAGGATTAGCACGTTGTTGAAAACGTCCGCCAGCAGCGACGGTGGCTTTACCTTGCTGGAGATGATCATCGTCATGTTTCTGTTGGTGGCGATGTTGGGTATCGTGATCCCGCGGGTGAATCTAACCGAAGATCTGGCCTCCACCGGACGGAAGTTCATCGGGACGCTTCGGACCCTCCAGGGCGTCGCGATGAGTACGCAGAGACCGGTCAAACTGTTTGTGGATCTGGACCAAAACCAGTATTGGGCCATGACTGTGGAAGGGAAGGAAGAAAAGCATCTGGCGGATGCCTTCTGGGCGACGACCCGCCAATTTCCGGACTCGGTGCGTCTGGCCGAGGCGTCGTCCGGATCGTTCAGGCGGACTTCCGGCCGCGTAGAGATCATGTTGTACCCCAACGGCCGGATCGATGAGGCCGTGCTGCATTTCAGCGATACCGGCAACAACGTGTTGGCCATCGTCGTCGAGGGTGCGACCGGAGCCATCCGCACCAGCGAT
>CAZXNN010000485.1:0-2894 GCA_964641915.1 uncultured Nitrospira sp.
CCTGGCCGCGACGTGGCGGGCCACATTGACCGTCCTCACGGTGTTGGAGTTCCCGCCCGGCATGAATCCGGAGTATCCCGTCAACCAGGTCTATCTCGGCGAGCTCATGAAGACCGGGGCGAAGCAGTTGGTGGATTTGAAGGCGCGGGCCTCGGCTCGCGGGATTTCATTGCATACCCGTATCGCCACAGGAATTCCCTGTGAAGAGGTGTTGGCGGCCGTGAAGGCGGAGGATTCGGATTTGGTGGTCGTCGGTACAAAAGGCAAGTCCGGTCTGGCACATGTGTTGCTGGGAAGTACCGCGGAACGAGTCATTCGCACGGCGCCCTGTCCGGTGCTCACCGTGCGTATGGATCCGGATGAGGTGGCTTCAGCGGAGGCGGGTCCGTGCGGGGGTATCAGTCTCAATCGAATTCTGGTCCCGGTCGATTTTTCAGATTGTTCCCTGGAAGCCGTGGAGTACGCCGCGCTCATGGCTCAACGGCATAGCGCATCTCTGACGCTGGTGCATGTCCTGGAACCTGTCTCCTACGGCTTGGATTTCACGCTCTTGCATAGCGGCAAGCGGGAGGAGATGCGGGAGCGGTTGACGGCTCGATTGGGTGAACTGACGCGGGCGCTGGCCGACGCCAAGATTCAAGCCGATTCGCAGGTGCGTGGAGGAACCCCGTTTGAATCGATTCTCGACAGTGCCAGGACTATTCCGGCCGATCTGATTGTCATGGGAACGCATGGGCGTCGCGGGTTGTCCCATGCACTGAGCGGGAGTGTGGCGGAGGCGGTGCTACGCCAGTCTCGTTGCCCGGTGCTCACCGTCCGCAGCCCGAAATATGCCCGGGGGCATCGCCGGGTGTTACCCGGAATGACCACATAAGTGTCCAGTCTTTTACCAGGGGGGGGGATTATGGCGACCGTGATCCGAAAGCAAAAGAATCCACCGGCCATCCGGCCGTCACGCGCGGCCAATCCGATCGAATTGCCCGATGGCATGAGGGATCGTATCGCCGCGAAGGCGTATGAATTATGGAATGAGCGGGGTCGTCAAGAAGGCCGGGATCTCGAAGATTGGCTCGATGCGGAGGCGATTGTGATGGAAGAGATTCATGAAGCTCGCGAATGAATCAACGGCTGGTGTGTGGGCGCCGTTGCCGGCGGGGCTTGATGGCCTGATGGCTCGGTTAGAGACGCTGTCACTCGGGCCGATGTTTGCGGCAGAGCGGGATCGTGCCTTACGCCAGGCCTTGCGCCCGTATTTTGAGTTTGCCGGGAACGCCCCGCTGCCACCGTTTGCTCAGGAAGTCGATCTCGCAACGCTCACGATCTATGCGGACTACTATCCCCAAGACGGGCAGCTGACCCTGATCGAGCAGGTGCGCGATGTGGTGACCGAGCATATTCCTGAGGAAGAGCGGGCTTGGATGGACCTGCTCAAACACTCCTATATGGATCTGGTCGAAATTCTGCCCGGCAGCGAAGCCAAAGAGAAGTGGGCTTGCCGGTCTCTGGGAAACGGCCGTGTCTATCAGGTTCAAGGCGGTGACTTCAGCCGGGGCCTCCAGGCCGGTCAGGTGCTGTTGACGCGATTCGTGCAACAGCCCGGTGATCCTGAATCAAACGAGGTCGTGCTCGCGGGGAGCGCGCTGCTGCTCTCTCCTGAGGAAGGCAAGACCTTGTACGACGCCGTGTGTGAGCTACGCCGCCAACGGGAAATCACTGCCGGGTCGTTCGAGCTTGGGAACTGGCATGAGTTTGCCAAACGATTCGGACATGAGTTGCTCTGGGTCTATTCGCAGATGCGTCTGCGAGCGCTGTACCAGGTCGTGGCCGGCATCCGGTACTGTCGTTCAGATGGGCAGCCATATCTCTATTCGTTCGCACTCTACGAACATCGGGAATACAAATTTCTTCATGAGACGTTGAATGGGATGAGTGGCCTGGATCCTGAGCTCGCCACTGCACAGGCTGCGGGCAGATCGGGTGCACGGATGTGGTGGGTGCAGCATGGATCGGCAGAGGCGGGCACGCTGGTGGTCGTCACTCGTCTCACGTTGACGTCTACCCAACTGTGGGTGGAAACCGACTCGCGCGAACGGTTGGATACTCTCAAGCACCAGTTGGCGGCGGCCTTAGGTTTTTCGCTCCATTTCCTGGGAGAAGCGACCGTCCCTCCACCACACCTGCTGAGTGAGGAAGAACTCGATGCCGAACAGCCGGTGCGAGTCGTCGTGACTCAGGAGCAGGATGCGACGTTGTTGCAGGCATTTCTGGAACGCGCCTATTTGGATTGGACCGATCGGGAAGCGCCGGTGCTGGGGGGCAAAACGCCGCGCCATGCTGCCACGACGAAGGAGGGACGTGAACAGGTGGCCCGGTTGCTCGATGAGATGGAACGGAACGATCTCGGCTGGTCCCATATCGGCCGACCGGCATTTGACTATAACGTTCTTCGTGGGCATGTTGGGATTGATGAGGTGCGTTGTGAAAACACCCCTACCGAACGGACTCGATGATCTGCTGGTCCGTGCCCGTCCTTCACACGGGGGGCCCCCGGACATCCTTCGTGTGCTGCATGCCGTCCATGATTTGTGCGGACACATCGACGCACAACTCATTCCAGCGATCGCGCATTCGCAAGGGGTTACCGAAGCCGAGGTCGCAGGTGTGCTGTCCTACTATCCTTCGCTGAATACTCAGGCCATTGGGCGACATCGAGTTCAAGTGTGTCTGGGTGAGACCTGCTTCGCGAATCGATGCGATCGTGTGGTAGAGGCCATCCGCACGAAGTTGGGGATCGATTTGGGGCAGACGACGTCCGATGGCCGGTTCACGCTTGAGCCGGTGTCCTGTGTCGGCAATTGTGCGGTGTCGCCGAGCGTGCGAATCGACGGAGCGCT
>CAZXNN010000486.1:0-2894 GCA_964641915.1 uncultured Nitrospira sp.
CTTTCTGCAAGAAGCTGCGCCGTCTGCTTGCCCATGCCACTCGCCGACCCCGTGATCAGCGCCACTCGGTTTGAAATTCCCATGACCTGGCCTCTAGTTCAAACGGACATCGAAAAGTAGTTGCTCTTCCCGCCGCAGACGAAGAACGTCTGTCCCGTTATGTAATCGGCAGTATCGGACGCGAAGAACCCCACCGCGTAAGAGACATCGGATGGCAACCCTGCCCGCTTCACCGGAATTCCGCTGGCTATCTTCTGCAACTGGTCTTCAGTATTGTTGCCGACGGCGATGTCACCCTTGACGACGCAATTCACCGTCACATTGTTACGGGCCACCTCAAGCGCGATTGCTCGGGTCAGGCCAAACAAACCCGACTTCGCCGCCGCTACATGCGCGCATTTGGGCATTCCCAAGTAGGGCAGACTATTGATATTGACGACCCGACCCCAACCGTTTCTCTGCATCACCGGCACGACCTCTCGCAGGAAATGGAATTGCGAACCAAGCGAGTCCCTCAGCGTGCCGGCAAGGTCTTCTGCCGTCAGCGTGACCAGCGGCTTGCCCTCCGGGTCCGGGCCATTGTTCACGAGAATGTCGATCTTCCCATGCACGGCAACGACTCTCTGAACGGCTCGGCTGATCTCGACAGGACTCGACATGTCGATTGCCATTGACGTCGCTGCGCCCCCGGAAGCGGAGATTTTCCGCACCATCGAATCCAGCGGCCCGGCATTTCCGTCGCACAGAATCACGACCGCACCTGCACCGGCAAGTCGCTGCGCGATATCTCGACCGATCTCGTCGCCCGCACCCGCGATCAGCACCACACGGCCTTTCACTTTCGCCTGCATATTCCTACCTCACGTAAATTTGAATGCAGTTCAATTGATTCACCAGTCACTGATCAGCATGTGCATGGTGCAAGCGGCGTGCTCGGTGCCAGATAACCCCCCGCCCGTAACGTGAGTCATCGCAACGCGCGGTACCGGGTCCACCTGGAACCCATGACACTGGCTCCGCATTTGCTTGACGCAAGCGGCGATCTGCGCTGCTCCGGAGGCGCCAATCGGGTGCCCGTACGACAACATGCCGCCCCGAGGGCTAACAACACACTTTCCACCATGGGTAGAGTTGCCGTCGCGCAGGTACTTGAGGCCCTCTCCCTTCTTGCACAGCCCCAAGCATTCGTAATAGAGCAACTCCGCAATAGTGAATGCATCGTGCAGCTCGACGATGTTCACATCTTCGGGTCCGATTCCCGATTCCTCGTATAACTGTTCGGCACAGGCCTCGGTAATGTCGTCGGCCGTGATGTCACGCGGGTGGTTGTGATAGGGGCCTGACTGCACCACCGCACCGGCCACCCTGATGGGCTTGCTTACACCGAGCTTCTGGATCATTTCCCTGGAGCACACAACGACCGCGCCAGCACCATCGGCAATCCCGCAGCACTGCTGAAGCGTAAGCGGATAAGCCACCATCCTGGATTTCACTACCTCTTCAATGGTGATATCGCCTTTGAACCATGCATTCGGGTTGTTTGCTGCATGGCGGCGATTCTTCACCGTAATTGCAGCCAGATCATCGATGGTCGCCCCGGTTTCATGCATGTAGCGGTTCGCACGCATTGCATACTTGCCAGTCATCACTGCGCCGTGAACCGTTTCAATGTCCGACATGCTCGGGGCGAAAGCCGTACCAGTCTGCATATGAAGGCTGTGGTTCTCGCAACCAACCCCGATTGAAATGTCAGTTATGCCATATGCAACATCTTTGATCGCGGAGTAAACCGCCATGCCTCCCGCGGAACAGGCACTTTCGACATTGATGATAGGAAGGCGACCACACATGCCCAAATCTTTGAAAACCGTCTGCCCGGTAACGATTCCGTTCATCCCGTTGCCGATATAGGCACTCTGCACGACGTCCGGGCTCGTGATGTTGGAGTTCCGCATCGCTTCCAGGGCCGCGGCTCGTCCAAGCACATCGTAATCAACCTGATGTTTGCAGAACTTCGTTTCGCCCACGCCGGCAATGTAAACGTCACGCAAGAATTTCATGTCCAAGCCCCTTTCAGTTATCGATTTTCTTGAACATGTAGCTTGTGATCGGCAAGCCGTCGCGATTCAAACGGATTTCACCTACAACCAGCTCAACTTGGTCATCGCACTTGAAGGTCCCCGGCGCCCCCTGCAACTGGGCTAATATACGGATGTTCTCAGGAAGGTCGATGTATCCGAACACGTAGGGCGTTTTCATACCCGCCTGACCGATGAAGATGTCGGACACGCTGTAAAGTGTCCCGCAGCGGCTCAATGGCACGACCTCGAACTCCTCACTCCAGCAGTGCAGGCAGATCGTTGGTTTCGGAAAATCCAGGTTTCCACAGCGCTTGCATCGATATCCGGTCAGGTAAGGCGGCGTTCCATCCGCTGGAACCTGCAGCAGATCCGGATGGAAGAACGTGATATCCGGCTTCTGCTCTGCCTTCTTCTCGGGCTTCTTTGTTTCGCTGCTGGCTGACATACTTGAATTCCTTTCCTAGCTGAGATTCGAGCGCTTCAATCCGAGGATGACTGCTACAGGGACGGTGCAGCGATGCTGTATAAGCTATTGAAGTTCGACTGTAGGAACAATTGGTACGATTGCTAGTCCCCTAGGCAAAACACCTACCCGGGTTGTGCGATGAGTCTCGCGCCCCTTGTCTTCGTCAGCAATTCAAGCGGCACCCAGCTACCGAAAGACCCGCTTGCAATCCGGTGTTCCTGCTTGAGTCGTCGCCGTTATCGCTGAGCCTCGGCTCGCGTGAACTTCATTCAGGCACCAGAAGGATCGTTCCAGCTGATCGCATTCTTGCGGCAACGGGTACCTCCTCCCTTGACCCGATTCACAGT
>CAZXNN010000487.1:0-2892 GCA_964641915.1 uncultured Nitrospira sp.
ACTGGTCTATGAGCCGGCCGCCGCGTTGCGCGGATTGGCAAAGGCCTCGTCTCCGCGTTCCGTAATGGTGCGGTTCAATCTATGGAAGGCGTCGAGCTTCATATAGACTTCGCCGCGCACGGCGAGATGGGCCGGTGGGGAAGAATCACTGCGCAGGTGAAGAGGCAGGGAGCGGACCGTCCGAAGATTGATCGTCACATCCTCACCGGTGGTTCCATCGCCCCTGGTAGATCCGCGGACCAAGCGGCCTTGCTCATAGACCAGTTCGACGGAGAGTCCGTCAAACTTTGGTTCGACGGTATATTCGATGTGCTGGTGCTCGAGCTCCCGCTTCATGCGTTGGTCGAACGCCAGCACGTCGGCCACATCCACGATCGAGTCGAGACTCAGCATCGGCCGCTCGTGCTTGACCTTACCCAGTTCAGCCAACGGAGGCGCGCCGACTCGCTGGGTGGGAGAATCGTCGGTCACCAGTTCCGGGTGCGCCGCTTCAAGGTCGCTTAGATCTTTGAAGAGCCGATCGTATTCGCCGTCGGAGATTTCAGGGCGGTCTTTGACGTAGTACAGATAATCGTGCCTGCGGATTTCCTGGCGGAGCCAGTCGAGTTGTTCCGAGACCGGTGCGGAGGCATCAGGTCGCAGGGACGGCGGGAGATTATCGAATAAATTTGGCGGCATAGCTTCTGATCTCATGGCCATTGAGTACGTGGAAGCGACGAAGTCGATCAAGCGTCTGGCTCGAAAATCTCGAGAGTGGAATCGGGACGAGCGTCCGTCCGAATTGTTTGGCAATCCTCCGCCAACTCGCGCGGGGCGGAACGGGGGTGACGAGCGCGATGTGGGTCTCTCTCGTGTGAACGGCTGCCGCCGCAATCAACCGTTCTTCCAGCGTGGTCGCAAACGCGAGCAGAGGATCGCTCCAGATATCCGGAATGGGGCGGGGTGGAAACATGAAGAAGGCGCCGCCATATCGCGACTGAGCGATGCCGGGTCCCACCATGTCATTGGCGAACGGTGTGGCGTAAAAGCAGAGCGTGGATTCTTCCTGGTGTTCGGCAAACCAGGTGGCCTGCCAGGAATAGGTCAGGGGATCGGCGGGAGTGTCGAATAGGAAAATCACGACTTCCACATTGCCGCGGGCGGGAGGAATTTCCCGCACATACAGATCCATGCGCGGCAATGCGCTCAAGGCACTGCCGGACGGGGAGCCGGCCGATCGTTTTCCACCCAGCCATCGGCGAAGACTTTCCCGGAGATCCAGCCCGTCCTTCATCGACGTCGTGAACTTTTCGGTCTTGGCTAAATCCGCGCCGATCAGCGCGGACGCTTGCGCGCGCACGTGGGTGTTGAAACTCTCAATCCGCTGATCTTCCGGAGGCCAGGAACATTGCCGTTGCGGATTCCAGAGATGGGACCAGCGGCGGCTGGTTTTGCGATCAGGCTTTGGCTTGAGCGACAGTTCACGCCAGACGAGCGGCGGCCCCTGAAGACGATTGGTGGCGGCGGCGATGGTTCCATCTGGCAACTCCACGTCATGGAGACCGAGGGTGATCGCATCAAGATGGGAAGCCGTCCGATCGTCCTGATAGCCACAACTCTTGGCCGTTTTGAGTAACATCACCGCGAAATCATCTCCGGCCGTTTGTTTGGCGGCGAGAACGATTGTGTAGAGCGACGGCGTGAGGCGGCGTTCAAGCAGGGTGAGATTCCGCACGTACTGCAGGATGACCTGAAGAATCTGTGGTGTCACCCAGTCCGGAATGGAGGCGCCTTCTGCCCGATGATGCTCGATCCACCTGGTGCGTGTTTCAATGAGGAGTTCCTTGACGCCGTCGAGCGCCAGATTCCAATCAGAGTGCAGCGTTTCGCGGCGTCGCTCGTACAGTTCAGTGAGAAAGGGAAGCTCCCCCAGCGCGAAATAGAGGGAGTCGCGTGTGACCCGGCAACGGACCGGCCGTCCGGCTGTTGACTCCGGCCGTTCGTACGGGGCATTGCTGTGATAGGCGGCTCTGAGCCAGGGCCAATCCGTCATGTGACAGAGGCATAAGATGGAGGCATGGTCCAGCTCGAGTTCATGCAGCCGAAAGGCCATCCATTTGATCCGTCGGTCATGCTGGGAGCCGGGCGGCGGCATGGTGAGAGCGGGCAACGTCGCAGCCGCCAGCATGGGAAGTGAGACGGATTTGACGGCATAGGGATCCGGGCCAATAAACGGAATCGGTTCAAACCGGGCAACTTCCCGGTCGATATAGGCGCGGGGAATGGCTTCGCCCATCGCTACGCGGATGCCCATAATGACGGCCTGGCAGGGGTCAATCGGGATCAGGCTGACGCTGGCGTTCTCCTCCTGCGTCGCTTCCGGCAGAACGATCATGCTGATCTCGGGCAGCAGGTCGACCGCCTGCTCGACGGAGCGTTCCACGGAAGGAGGGAGGGGAACGGCGAGGCAGTCGTATCGTGTTCCGATTAACGTTTCGCGCACTTCCTGTGCGATATCCCCGCTGCCATGAAGGATGGGAAGGAGATCGATGCGTGGCGAGAGGCTGAGGATGCGTGCGTCGGTCGGCGTATGGCGAGACATTCAGCGTCCCGGGTGTAGAGGGTCGTCTTCCCCGAAAAAGAAATCACCGAAACCTTTGGGGAGCGATTGATCGCCCATCGCCCGCTTTCTTCGGGTGGATTGTTCCTCCAGATCCAGCGACTCGGGGCCGAGCACTTTCAGCAGGGCTTCCTGCCAGATTCGGTCGAGCGCAACCGGATGCGACGCGTCTTGAGCGAGCCGTTTGACGGCGTATTGAATGAGATGCAACCCGTCGCGGAGCGAATATTCCAGATTCAGCTGATGGGCGTCCTGCAGGAAGCTGACGGCGATGCTCAGGATGTCTTCCTTTG
>CAZXNN010000488.1:0-2889 GCA_964641915.1 uncultured Nitrospira sp.
GGCATGTTGGACGGCACTCATCAAGCCGAGGAAATCAAAACGGTCGTCATGGCCGCACCGCGCGAAGCCCAGCCGCTCCTCCTCAAACTGATTGAGTCGCTGCACCAATACGAGTGTCTGCTCAGCGCCGCCCAGCCGACCGTCCGGCAGCGCTGGCTCGACGTGGTGAAGGATCGCGATCTCGTGCATTTGGGACATGCGGCACTGCTCTACCGCCAGCAATCGCAGATGCTGCTCTTCGATCCCTGGCTCCTTCCCTGGTTTGCGGAATCGTCGGTACCGTCGTTGTGGGGCGCATTGCTGCCGAAACCGGCCGCCGTGTTTCTTACCCACGATCACGACGATCACGTGGATCCACGAACACTCCTGCATCTTCCCAAGGAAACGCCGATCATCGTGCCCAGCCGCCGCAATCGTAAGAAACTGCACTACGATTATCTCGGGCTGCTACGCGAGATGGGCTTCGGACGAGTGGTTGAACTGGGGCACGGCGAGCGCTGGGACTTCGACGGCGGATCTGTCGTGTCGGTGCCGTTTTACGGAGAAGACCCCTGCGATCTCGAAATGCCGAGAAACTGCTACCTGATCCACGACCGCGGGCAGAATATTCTCGTGCATGCCGACAGCGGTCCCACCAACAGCGGCCGTTCCGCGCTCAAGGAACAGATCATTCAGCAGCTGGTTACGAAATACGGACCGATTGCGCTCGTTCTGGCCTCACAACAACAACTGCTGGAGGTTCGGAGCTATGCCGCCCATGCCTCGCTGTCCCACCCCGGAAAGTGGCTGGATGTGGGTGAAAACGGCTACCTCACCAATGCCTACCTAGCAGACCTTTGCACCTCAGCGCAGGCCAAACTATTCGTCTCCTACGCCACTGGCGGCGCTGATTGGTACCCGGACCACCTCTCTTTCATGTTCAGTCAGCGGAATCCTGCCAGAACGGCGCTGCTCACGGCCCATTGGGAACGTCCCGAAAAACTGAAAGACCTTCTCGACGCTCAGGGTTGCGGGTATCATTACGCTCGAGCGCTCGACATCTATCGGGCCAACCAGGATGGCCGTATGGAAGTGGTCTCGTCGGGTGAGTCTCTGACACCGCTGGCCTTACACCGCCTGGACCACGGCGATCCCCCGTTCATGAAGTCAGGCGGGCGGGCATAAGCATCATCGTGTTATCTACATGTGAAGGAGTGCATGCGAATGGCTGGAGCACCATCTCCGATTCTTGTCACCGGCGTGGCCGGATTCATCGGTTTCCACGTGGCCCAGTGCTTACTGGCGCGCGGCGAACAGGTCATCGGCCTGGACATCGTCAATGATTATTATGATGTCCGCTTGAAAGAAGCCCGCCTGGCTCAACTGGCCAATGCCAGCGGCCATCGATTTCTCAAACTGAATCTGGCCGACCGCGCAGATATGAAGGCGCTCTTTGCCGATCACGGGATCAAACGCGTGGTGCATCTCGCCGCGCAAGCCGGTGTCCGCTATTCACTGATCAATCCCCACGCCTATACCGAGAGCAACATCGAAGGCTTCATGAATATTCTGGAAGGATGCCGGCACGCCAAGGTCGACCACCTGGTATACGCCTCCTCCAGTTCCGTCTATGGCGGGAACACCCGTATGCCGTTCTCGATCCACGATAACGTGGACCATCCGGTCTCGCTCTATGCCGCGAGCAAGAAGGCCAATGAGCTCATGGCCCATTGCTACGCGCATCTCTATCGCATCCCCTGCACCGGCCTGCGCTTCTTTACCGTCTATGGCCCCTGGGGACGACCGGATATGGCGCTCTTCATTTTCACCAAGGCGATTCTGGAAGGAAAGCCGATCGAAGTCTTCAATCACGGCAAGATGAAGCGAGACTTCACCTACGTGGACGACATTGTCGAGGGCATCATTCGCACGCTCGATCACCCGGCGACGCCAAATCCGGCCTGGACCGGCGAACAGCCTGATCCCGGCACAAGTTCCGCTCCGGCCCGCGTCTATAACATCGGCAATCATCAGCCAGTAGAGCTGCTCCATTTTATCGAAGTATTGGAAGACGCCCTGGGCAAGAAGGCGGAAAAAAAGCTCATGCCCCTGCAGCCCGGTGATGTGCCGGCCACTTATGCGGACATCGACGACCTGGCCAATGATGTCGGATTCAAACCGGCGACACCGATCGAAGTCGGTATCCCGCGCTTCGTGAAGTGGTATCGGGAGTTCTATAAAGCCTAAGCCGGGCAATTTCCCTTGTTGACCGGATGGTCACGAAAGGACTGACGATGCCGCTCTCCCCCGACGAGATTCGTGACCACGTCGACCGGTATTTCGCCGCTTGGCGCGCGCTGGATCCTACTGCCTGGTCGGCCTGCTTCGCTTCCGATGCGGTCAGCCATGAACCCTATGGCGCGACGCCCGTTCAAGGACATGCCGCATTGAAGACTCTCTTTCACTCCATCGCCAGCGCCCTGCAGGAAGTGACCATCCACGCACAGGATACACACATCTCCCACAACCGGGCAGCGGTCCTGTTTCATGGACAGGGAATCGGGACGAACGGGAAACCTGTCGAAGTGAAGGGGATCGATGTGTTCGAATTCAATGAAGCCGGCGAGATCCAGACCTTCTGGGCCTACTGGGATCCCGCCACCGTCCTGGCTAAATTGCGCGGCTAAGTCGCCGGCTGCTACTGACAACCGACCGGAATAAACCCCGTCGAAAAAATCCGATTCAGCGCCATATAGCGCGCATTATCATAGAACGAGTAGCTCGCCCCCCGCTGATTCCGCCCGGTCGGATCGCCGCCGTACGACGGGTCAGATCCGAAAAAGAAACCGCCCCGCGTATTTTCATTCAACCGGACCCACACCCAATACAACCCGCAGATGTCGCCTCGAT
>CAZXNN010000489.1:0-2885 GCA_964641915.1 uncultured Nitrospira sp.
CCTCTTTGGTTCGGAATTCCGACAAGGGATCACTGGTAAGCCACTCGGGAACGACACGGTCATACGCGATTGGCAGACGAAGCTCCGTGCGTCCCGGTTTGTCTAAGTCAAAGCCACGTTCCGTCGGCCGCGCCCCGGTTTCGCTCCAGATGTCGTATCCGGTCTGGACGGGGTCCGTTCCGCCTGCAGCGGCCATCCCCAGCAGAAGAAAATAGCCATTGTCGAGTGGACGTTCGATGTTGCGGGTCGGTGGGGTCGACAGTCTGACGAATCCCTCGCTGGGCTTGTCTTTCTTGGCTGACCAGATCAGGCCTGATAGTTCAAGGAAGAGTCCAATAATACAGATGCTGAAAATGATATTCCGCATGGATGGGTTCAGCCTCATTACGTGTGGTTGTGGAAGGCCTCTCTGCAACTACTGGACGTGGCCTGGAAGGAGATCAGCAAGGCCCATGCCGATTCGGCGGTTCTTCTAACCTCGCATTGATAGGCTGTTCTCCTGGTTAGATTAGAAACGGAGATAGGCTGAATCCTGCGATTGTCGCACACCGATCCGGTCATTAATGGACTTGACATTATTCAGCAGGGTCTCCTATTGTGCCCCCACAATTATGATTCCTGGGTAAGGGAAGAGGGTGTGAATCCCTCGCGGTCCCGCCGCTGTGAATGGGGACGAAACCCGGTATTGCCACTGTCTTGGAGGGCAGTGACGGGTGACGAGTGACAGGTGATTAAGGAGCGATTTCGCTCGTCACGTGTTTCGCGTCACACGTTACGGTTCGGAGATGGGAAGGCGCGGGGAGTAGGGTGAACCATGAGCCAGAAGATCTGCCCAGTGAATTGACCATCGTTCCCTCGAGGGCTGGGGAACAGGCGAGGATGAAGAACCGGGTGCAATCCTCAAGGTCTCTGTCAGGCCTTGGGGATTTTTTATTTGAACTCGTGTGGCCGCTGGATTCTGACGGGTGTCACGTTGGCCGTTGCCATCGTGACGGGTGGGTCCATCGCCTGGGCCTGTGGTGAGGGGGGCTGTGCGGATATGACGCGGCGTCAGCAGGGAATTCTGACCGGCATGCCGTTTATGGCGCATGTGTCGTCCCGGTCGTTTGTCGACGACGCCGGCCGGAAAATGTATCTGGCCAAGACGCCTGTGCGCATCGTCTCACTGGCGCCGAGTGTCACTGAAATGTTATTTGCCATCGGGGCCGGGGAGCAACTCGTTGGCGTGACGGATTTTTGTGACTATCCTCCGGAGGCTAAAGCGAAGCCGAAGCTCGGGTATGCCCATCCAAATCTTGAATCGTTGATGGCTCTCCAGCCAGACCTAGTCTTAGCTCCACAGGAATTTCTAAAGCCCGACGTCATTCTGAAGCTGGAGCAGTTGAAGGTTCCGGTCTTTATTCTGTCCGCCACAACGGTGGAGGACATTCTCGGACATATTCAGACACTGGGGCGCATGCTCGATCGATCGGTCCAGGCCAATGCCATCGCGATGACGCTGCGGCAGGACGTGGCGGCTGTCCGGTTGAGGATGCAGGATGTGTCTCCCGTGCGGGTGCTCTATGTGCTCAATAGTCAACCATTGATTACCGTGGGGCCGGGAAGTTTCATCGATCAGCTGCTTCGAATCGCGGGAGCCACCAACGTCGCGGCCCAGAGCCAGCTGCCGTATCCGCGGATGAGTTTGGAGGTCGTGCTGCAACAGGACCCGGAAGTCTTGCTCTTTCCGATCGGAAAAGCCGAAGGGATTTCGGATAGTGAACAGCAGACCTGGCGGCAATGGCAGACGATGACGGCGGTCCAGCGAGGGCGGCTGCATCAGATCCCCGCGGATCTCTTGAACCGGCCCGGGCCTCGAATCGGCCAGGCGCTGACGATGCTGGTGAATATTCTTCACCCTGAGATTGCGGCCGGACTTCCGTCCCAACAGTAACAAAGAATTCTTTATGATGCCTGGATCTCCCCAACTGCTGACTTCCGAATCGCCCTCTCTTGCATCGAACAGACTGGAGGGAGGGACTGCTGGTCATCGGGATGAGTGGCGGCGCACAAGTGCGATTCTGACGCACCGCCGGTGGCTTGGGATCATGGGGGCCTTGGTCGCGGCCAGCGTCGCGACATGCATTTTCTGTCTCCAATTTGGAGCCACGCCTGTCGATCTCGCGACGCTGCTGTCCGTCATGACTCAGTTGTTGACGGCAGGGAATGCTGAAGCTGCCGGAGGGGGTACCGCGGCCACCATCATGCTGCATATCCGGTTGCCGCGTGTGCTGATGGGATTTGTCGTCGGCGGCAGCCTTGCGGCAGTCGGTGTGACCTTGCAGGCGTTGCTGAGAAACCCATTGGCCGATCCTTATGTGCTGGGTGTCTCAAGCGGCGCTGCCTTAGGCGCGGCGCTGGCTATGCTCCTGGGCATCGGGGCCTCGATAATGTTGCTGCCCGTGCTTCCCCTGTGCGGTTTTTCCGGCGGGTTGCTGGCACTGCTCCTGATCTATCGTTTGGCGCAGTCGCAGGGACGCTTGCCCGTGCATAGCCTCTTGCTGGCCGGCGTGATTCTGAACGCGATTCTCACCGCGCTAAACATGTTCATCACATCGATCATGGAACCGAACCGGTCCGCGGGCCTGATGGCCTGGCTGATGGGATCGCTCACGGCGCCCGGCTATCCGGCATTGGGGGTTCTTGTCGGATATGCGGTGCTGGCGTTGGCGATCGTGATGCACAAGGCGCATGCGCTGAATGTCCTGACTCTTGGGGAGGAAACGGCTCGTTCACTGGGCATT
Source organism: uncultured Nitrospira sp. (assembly GCA_964641915.1). GTDB lineage: Bacteria > Nitrospirota > Nitrospiria > Nitrospirales > Nitrospiraceae > Nitrospira_D. The sequence goes on from CAZXNN010000489.1 coordinate 2,784, forward strand.
GAGACAGAGCGAATCAAGAAGCAGCTGTTCGTCCTGACGGCCTTGCTGACCGGAGCGGTGGTGTCGGTGAGCGGGATGATCGGATTTGTAGGGATGATGGTG
>CAZXNN010000490.1:0-2880 GCA_964641915.1 uncultured Nitrospira sp.
GGCGCTGCCACCTTTCTCCCGCGGGGGCGGGAGAAAGGATCCATCCTTCTTGAGGCTGATCAGGTCAATCGGAGCGTCGGAAATCGGCTGGAGCGCGCCGGGTGAGGGTCCGCGGAGGCGCGTACAATGTTGGAAGAACGATTACTTGACCGGCTCACAGCGGGGATGGCGATGAACAACGAGGTAAAGGGCGGCGATCTCTTCATCGTCGACAACAGCACATCCGGGTGGACCGGGCTCCGCTATCTCGATGAATGGTCGGAATACGCGCGCGCATTCGACATTGCCACCGGCTACTTTGAGATCGGTTCGCTGACGCGCCTGGATGGCAAGTGGCAGAAGGTTGAGAAGATCCGCATCCTGATGGGCGCCGAGATGACCGATCGGACGCGCAAGGCGATGCTGGAAGCGATTCGGGTGCGCGCGGAATTGGAAGTGGATAGCGGTCTCGAGGCCGACAAGACGGCCGATCCCTTTCTGAAGAAGGTGCCGGCGATCGTCGATGCGATGCGTGCCGGCCAGATCGAGTGCCGCGTCTACGACAAGAAGAAGTTTCACGCCAAGGCCTTTATCACGCATCACAAAGCGGCCGTCTTCGGGTCGGTGGCGCTGGTCGGCTCCAGCAACTTCACGGTTCCAGGTCTCACCGACAACATCGAGCTGAACATTCGTGTCGAGAGCTCCGCGGAAGTCAGGCAGCTCCAGGACTGGTTCGAGGCGCACTGGAACGAGGCCACGGGCGTCACCGATGCCGTGATCACGACGATCGAGCGGCACGTGCGCGCCTACTCACCGTTCGAGGTGTACGCGCGGGCGCTGCAGGAGTACTTCCGCGGGCACGAGCTGACGGCGACCGAGTGGGACGAGACGAAGTCGCGGATGTTCCCGCGGCTGGACCGGTATCAGAAGGAGGCGTACTGGGCGCTCGTGAAGATCGCCGACACGCACAAAGGCGCGTTCCTGTGCGACGGGGTCGGTCTTGGCAAGACGTTCGTCGGGCTGATGCTCATCGAGCGGCTGGTGATGCAGGAGGGCAAGCGGGTGGTGCTGTTCGCGCCCAAAGCGACGAAGGAAGGCGTGTGGGATCCGCACCTTCGGGAATGGTTGCCTGAGGTCGGCGGTTCCGGCGGCCATGCCGACTTCAGCAACCTGGCCGTGTTCAGCCATACGGACCTCGGGCGCGGCGGTGACTTTCCGGAGCGGTTCCGGCGCATCGCGGAGCTGGCGGATGTGGTGATCATCGATGAGGCGCACCACTTCCGGAATCCGGGGCGAGTGGGCGACTCGGAGAGCGGCCGAGAGCCGTCGCGCTACCACCTGCTATACGAGTTGCTCGACTCCAGCCGACGGCCGAAGAAGCTGTACCTGTTGACGGCGACGCCGATCCTCGACCCGGCCACGTTCCTGGTGGAGACGATCGACGTCATCCACCGCACGATGGTGGCGAAGTGGAAGGCCGAGGGGCACGGCGACAAGCAGATCGCCGACCTCTGGAACGCGTACGTGCCCGCGCACCTGCTGCCGCGCCTGTACGGCTACGAGCTGATGATGGCGCCGTATGCCATCGCACACCTGAAGATCGGCCTCAGGCTGCACGAGACGGGGTACCGGTTCGAGAGCGATGAGCGGGTGCGGGTGTATCTGACGAATGCACTGGAGCCGGCGTCCGACGTTGGTCAGCTTGCGCTCACGGGCGTGATGCCCGCGCTGGCGCATGAGGCGATGGCGGTGAACGAGGTGAAGCGGCGGATGAGGTTTACAGTGGTGGTGGGGAATCCGCCTTATTCATATATGTCGGCGAACCTCAGCAAATCCAGTCGACTCCTCATTAATCCGTTCCGTTACGTCGATGGCGAGCGCATCGTTGAGCGCGGGGCCTTGATACTCGAGCGTGCTCTTCAGGATGATTACGTTAAGTTCTTCGCCCTCGCATTCGGTCTCCTGGACGTTTCAAGCGCCGGGATCGTGAGCATGATCTCGAACTCAGGCTATCTAAACAGTCCATACCATCGCGGTATGCGCTCATACATCACACAGAAGTTTAGCCGGTATCGTGCTCTGGACTTGTATGGTGACATCAAGAATGGTTCTGAGGACGATGAGAATGTCTTCGATATCAAGGCGGGGGTTGCAGTATCCCTCGGCGAACGGGTTCCCGGACAACACCGGTTTTCCTGCGCTGTTGCAGGTCTCAGTGGCCCGAGAGCACGAAAGGATGCCATTCTATCTTCAGCGACATTGGGCTCCGACTGTACGGACTCCTTTGTGCCGAATCCTCGTCAATATCTATTTAGCCGAACCACCGCGAACCTAGGCGATTACGGCACGTGGATGTCTGTAGGAGAAATATTTCCACTGACCAGCGTCGGAATCAAGACTAACCGCGACAATTTAGTCATCGGCTACAGCGATCCAGAAATTGATCGCCGAATCCGCATTCTGATTGACCAAAGCCGCACGCTAGACCAAGTCAAGTCGGAACTCTCGATCAACGACAACGCCCAGTGGACTGTTGCAGATGGGCGCAGGGAATGCCGGGAAAGCTACGATCGATCACACTATAAGGATCTCGATTACCGCCCATTTGATCAGCGACGAATCTACTATCATCCCTCAGTTGTTTTCAATCCGCGGCCTGCGGTCATGACACAGCTCCTTAACCAGGGCAATATCGCATTGCTGACTAACCGTCACATCCGGACCCACACCCACGCGCACTTCTTTGTGTCGAGGCAGCTTTGCATGGCAGAAATGCTGTCTAGTGCAGACAATTGCAATGTGTATCCACTATGGGTGAGCCAAGAATCCTTGCTCCTCGCGGACGGACGCCGACCCAATCTCTCTGGTGAATTTCTCAACACCCTGGCAACGGCGCGCATC
>CAZXNN010000491.1:0-2879 GCA_964641915.1 uncultured Nitrospira sp.
TGTTCAAATCTCGAAGCGCAGCATGCAAGCTTCTACAAACGACATGGTGTCCATTCCGTCGTCCGGGTATTCGTTCTGAACTCGGTGTTGCTGCCAGAGGGTAGCTTCGGTCATGCCCCTCCTCGTGCTCGCGCTTCCCGCTGGATGGTCTGCTCAATGGCCGTCAACAGATTGTGATCCTTCCCGTACTGCGCCCGAGCCTCTTGGAGCAACTGGTTTCGCGTGGTGTGTATCTGAACCGGCGTCTTTCCCCTGAACGCCCGGTCGAAGGCTGAACGCATATTCGATTGGATTGCGGTCAGATTGACGGGAGAGGGAGCGGTCGTGACCCGTTGCAGGTCGGTTTTGAGGTTGGCCACTGTGGCCATCATTCGCTGTGACGTCATCGAGAGATGAGCCGGCGCCTGCAATCGTACGGAGGCTCGCGTCGGCATGACCGTAGGGATGTTCGCCAGGGCTATCACGGTGGCCTGTCGTTCAGATGCGGTTTGCATGCGAACAGCCTGCTGCATCTGTGCCAGGATCTGTGCGGCCTTCATCGCATGCTGCTGCGCCAGTTGGGTTCCGGCCGATGGTAATACCGGCTCAAGCTGCCGCTGATACCGTTCGATGAGGGTTGCCATCTCCGCGACGACGATAAATTTCGGCGCTTCCAGGATATTCTGCACTCTGAGGAATTGCGTGATGGCGACAATCAGCCCATCAACCCCCAGGATCACGACATCATTGAACGTGTGGTGGAGCTGCTGTTGCACCGCTGCGCGATGCGCGAGGGCCGCTTGCTTGGAAGCGGCTAATTGCTGCCCATTGATCTGCATCGCTTTTTTGAGTTCCGATTCGATCATTCGCCGCATTGATTCCAGCGAGCCGTCGGCCAGCAGTTTCTGCCGTTCGAGCAACGGGTCAGTGGCCTGGCCGCCTGACGGTGTACTCGTGGAGCCGGCGGCTATTCGAGATCCGGCTGCCTGCATCCCGAGCCCTGCCAGTCGGTTGAACTGCGTGGTGGCCTGTGGAGACCCGCTGAGGGGAGGGGCCTGCTGAACGGCCGATTGATCCAGGGCTGCCCGGATGCTGGCCTGGTCTTCGTCCGTGATACGCCGCGCTTCCGCCTCTGCCGCGCGCAACGACCGCAATGCCTCATCAGCGGTCTGTTGGGCTTGCGCCACAGTGGCTGTGACTTCGTCGTCTATTTCGCGCACGGCTTCGTCGAATTCCCGCTGGAGGGATGCTCGATCCTTCTCAAGCTGTCCCTTGGTAATCTGGAGCGCCGAGAGTGCCGCATCGACGACACAGGTCGCGCCAGCAGACGTGACGGCCGCTACGCAACTGATTGTGGACTGGCAGCAGGCCCAGATAGTCGTGGGCCAGCCGATGAACAACCAGGTTCCGAGTAACAGTGAGAGTAATGGCTTCATGCGATCTTCCGTCGTTAGCGTGGAGCCCCTGATACGAGATTGTATCCAACGACTCGGTCGCACCTACCGTCCAATATTTCCACGCATTTCTTCTTGGGCGCTCTTTCGTTTGGCGGAGACGCAGCAGGTATTTCCCACCACCGTCGGCACGATCCGCTTAAGGAAACAGTGCCCGGCGGATGATCCTGCTGGAGGTTTTACAAAGGTAAAAGCCTGGCAATTGAGGTCTGATGAGCAGTCCGCACGACAGGACTCGGGAGTGGCCTTGGCGCTCTGCGCGTAGTCGCCGCCCGGACGGTCCGTATCAAACTCCAATTGAAATTGCCCGTTGAGCTTCGCCAGCGTGGACTGTGCGAGTGCCTGTGCCTGGCTGTAATTCGACATGAGATTCTGTATTTCGAATTGTCCCAGCTTGTTTTGCGTCTCCGGACCGGAAATAGGCTGGCCGATGGAAGTGCCTATGGGAGGGCTCCCGATCACCGTGCCAAGGAGGAGATTATTCGGACCTGAATCATCGCGAGCCTCTTTGGGTTGTTCCACGCGCACTGTTCCAGTCCAAGCCTGACGGGTGTAGCGTCGATGTGGACGGATGAGATCGCGCGATTGGATCCCCGTGAATGAGCCAATTGCATCCAGTGCGCGGCCGTCAGGTAAAAGGAGCAGGACATGTGGCTCGTCCTCCCGCTCAGCAAACGCCAATACAAGGGGAGAGGGGATATCAATATCATGGGATTGGAGGGCCGCTGCAATCACCAGCGGCGTGGGGGCATCGTTGGGAGAGAGGCGTAAGTGCGCGTTATCCACCGAATCGACGACGTACTGACCGATCGGGATGAGCTGCGTCGCGCCTTCCGTTGTCGGAAAATGTGCCGGTTTCTCGACGGCGATCGTGGTGAAGTACAGCGCGGGCACCATGACGGAGCCATCCGCATCGGCAATGTGAGCAGGACGCTCCGACACGCATCCGGTCATCAGCAGCAAGACGAGCACGAGTGCTCCGTAGGTGCACAGATGGAATCTCCTGTCATCTTCGTCATGGGCCTGCGGATGCACAGTGCCTCCTTGTGGTAGATGATTTAGAATCGCCCGACCGCTTTTTGCCCGAGCGACCTCACCTTGTCCTCATCGCCGGCGGTTTCTTTGAGGGCGATCTTGATAGTCGTGCCGCCCTTCTTAATGTAGAGGTCGACATATTCGAGGCCGAACATGCCGCGCGTCAAGAAGGCCTCCTCGCCCAACCCCGTGATGGCCGTCGGGTTCTTCGCTTTACTGCGCGCCCGCTGAATGCCGTCCGCCGGATAGACCCAGATCTCCATGGCGTCCTTCCCGTTGGCAAATTGATAGTTGCACCAACTGGCAGCGCCTTCCTGATCCGCCTTGGGTGGGCCATTCAACTTGCCGATGACTTGCTCCACCTCAGCCGTAGTCAACAGCGAGCAGGGAGCCGGTGGAGCGGCCATAGAG
>CAZXNN010000492.1:0-2868 GCA_964641915.1 uncultured Nitrospira sp.
ATACACCCGGCGCGTCAACAACCTGGCTTCTTTCCAAAACTCAAGGTCTTCGAATTGGCTACTCTTCACGATATTGGTCCATCTGGCCTATCTGGTCTCTCTAGGTAAGTTGGTCTATCTTCTCGACGGAACAGACCAGGCATACTAAATAGACGAGACAGACATCCTCACCAGATAGACTATTCTCAGAACACAGCTTCGCCCTCTCACTTACAGTGAACAAAAAAACACGACCTCGTTTGCGCTCCGTCAGACCAAGGGAGCGAGCGCAAATACTTTTCCCTGCGGGACCTGACAATCTGCCAGCGTCTGCCGGTGCTCCCGCGACCGGTCGATATCCGCCAACAGCACCGCGTCGAACTCCCACTCGGCCAACACGCTGGGACGCCGCACCGGATAGGAGAGAAAGGTCTCGACCTCTCCCTCGTCAATAAACCCCACGAGCGTCAAATCCATCTCACGGAGCGAGAGATAGGCCATCTCTGCAAATTCACTCGTCCCAAAAATGACCACGCGCTGAACGCCTTTCCCCGTCGCACGCGACAGCGTGTCACGCAACCGCGCGCGCATGTCGCGATAGTGCGACAGCGAGTACTGCATGTAGAGATACGTGAGACGGGACTTCTCGGCAAATCCTTGAGGCGTCAACAGATAGCGGATCCGGTGCGATGGGATGGTCGTGACCTTGACATATCCCTTTCTCGCGAGTCGCTTCACGTACAGATTGGTCAGACCAAGTGCCACGCCTAATTTAACGGCGAGGGACCGTTGCGTGACCGCACCGTCCCGCTCCAACTCCGTGAGCAGAATAAGGTCTCGTTGCCCCTGAAGATTCATCTCATTTAGAGGCTCCACTAAAAAACGTTCAGGATATGAACACAATTAGGAGAGGGAGTCAAGAAAGAATTCCACAATAGGTAGGGATATCAACGAGCTAAGGAGAGATTGGCCAAGTCGGGGGCGACTAGATATGGTGAATCGTTAACGGCTGGGCGGATCGAACCACGGCACCGAGTCGAGCGGCGACATTCTCAACGGTAAATCGATCAAGACAATCCCAATAAGGGCAAGCCTCGCCGATACATTTCTCACAGGTCGGTACATCCGGACGAAGCAGGACGCCACGCCCCAAGGGTTTCCAGCGAGTCGGCAAATTGTTTCGGCGAGGATCGAACAGACTGACTGTGGGAACATGCAGCGCGGCGGCGAGATGCGCTGGACCGGTTGCGCCAGATACCACGACATGAGCAGCCGCGATCACCGCCATCAATTCCCGAATGGTAAGTTGGCCCATGAGGTTATTGACCCTGGGGTGAAGCGCGACACCGTCCAATGCCTCGCTCCGGAATTGATCACATTCGGCCTGGCTACCCGTCAACACCACCGCATACCCTTGTTGAGCCAACGTCTGGGCAAGATCCCGATACTGTGCCGGCCGCCAATGCCGGGCCGACACACCACCAGGATGAATGACGACTCGCGGCAAAGTAGGGCCGCTCCATCGGCGCTCCCCATCGGTCTTCTCGATATCCGTCAGTCGCAATGCTGGGGTTGCCACAGGCAACGGCGTCAGCCGAAGACCTTTGAGCATCTCCACATTGCATTCGGACTCATGCTTTTGAAAACTGCTTCTGTGCTCATAAATCCATCGATTCGCCAGCACACTCTGCCATCGAAAACCCGTTGCCACCCGAAGCGGGATGCCCGCCCGCCACGCCGCCCACATCAAGCGGCGAAACGGTTTGAGAAAAATAACCGCGTCAATCCCGCCGGAAAACACTTGCCTTATGTCAGGGATCGACGCCTGCAAGGACACCGTTCGCACATAATCGATATCGGGATGGTGCTCTAAGATCGGCGCCGCCACGGGATTCGCCAGCACGCCGATGCGAACTCCGGGCATCAATTGTCGCAATTGCGCCGCAACCGGGAGCGAGAGCACCAGATCGCCGATCCCGTCAGGACGCACGATCAGCACATTCATCGTGACACCATACGGCAGGATTGCTGCGCCACCACAGCCGCCACGACCTGTTCAGGAGTAATCGATTCGAGACATTCCATCGGCACCGCATTGCGGCAGACGCGGCTGAAGCAGGGACGGCACGGCAGGTCATAAGTCAATACGGTATGCCCTGCTCCGTAAGGACCGGTACGCACCGCGCTGGTGGGCCCGAAGATCGACACCACCGGCCTCCCCACTGCCGCCGCGACATGCATCGGCCCCGAATCGTTCGTGATCAACACACAGGCTTTCGACAGCAAGGCCGGCAGCAGTCCAATCGGCGTCTCGCCGGTCAGATCGACAACCGGACAAGCTGTGAGACTCCGCATGAGAGCGCTCGGCTCCCTCTCGTCCGGCCCGCCGATCACCACGAGAGGCCCGATGCCGCGGGCCGCCAATTGAGTCGCCACGGCGGCGAATGATGCAGCCGACCAGCGTTTCGTCTGCCAGCGCGCGGAGACATTCATGGCCACCCACGGCGCATCCAGGTCGATACCCTTCCGACGAAATACATCACGAAGCGCCGTCATATCTTGAGACAGCAATCGAAACCGAAATTGCGGCTCGCCCTGCACTGGCGCATCGACCGCCGACGCAATCAGCAGATACCGATCCACCGCGTGCATCTCACTCGTCGGCACAGCCACCTGGTGCGAATACAACCACGGACTCCCCTCACGCCCATTGGCAAACCCCACTCGTTGAGCGCATCCGGTGATCCGAGCCACCAGCGCACTGCGCAAGAGCCCCTGAAGATCGACGACCAGGTCAAACCGCTGCGCCCTCAGCGCCAGGGCTTGACCGACCCACGATGCCAGGGTGGGATCGACCGACGAAAGGTGTCCGTCGCTTCGACGACCTGC
>CAZXNN010000493.1:0-2866 GCA_964641915.1 uncultured Nitrospira sp.
GCGATAGCGGACATCCGGACTGGTCAATTCAGCCATCTCGCTCGTTTCTTGGAGGAGCTGCACGGGCAAGGGCAATGCATGCTTGGCTCGCCAGTTTTCTGATACATCCACGATGTGTTCAAGACGCAGTCGGTTGACGATGTCGATCGTGTAAAAGTGGCGGTGAGCCATGATGACCGCGCGCAAGTAGTCGGCAACTGTCCGGGGAGGAACGCCAGTCGAACTGTCGGAACTTTTCTCGGCGGCGGACGCGTTCGAGAGGGCCAGCATTGCGATGACAGTCATGGCGGCGATCCAACCGAAAGCTCTACTGATCATAGTGGCTCTCTTTCATGTCTATTGAGGGAAAGGTCGCGCCTTCGCGGAGCAGGGGGCGCTGGCTGATGCTTCGAAAGTGCGTGCTTCTCACTGAGCGTGATCGGGAAGTGTTCTCTGAATGCTGTGCGGGAAAATGTGTGCGCATGGGAGTCAGGATTCGAATCCGTATTTGATCAAGAGTTTTTGAATGCGAGGACTCAGCAGAAAATTAGAGAATTGTTCCGCGACAGGACACAGCGCGGGGCGGCACGTCGAAACGACAGCCTGCCGGAACTGAACTCGGAGGGAGGTGCCGAAAGGCGTTTCATCGCTGATGCGGACTTGACCGCTATTGATCGTGTCGATTCGATAGACCAGCCCTACAGAGGCCTTGCCGGTACGGATCAAATCGATGATATCCTCGCTGTGAGGGGCGTAGAGCGCGTTGATGTGGTGCTTATACGTCGGATGGAGTTTCGTGAGGATCTGGGCTGTTATCTCTCCCAGCGAGGAGGTCTGAGGGTCGCCGAGAACGATGCGTACGGCTGGGTTCTCTAGTGCCTGATGGAAGGAGACCAGCGAGCTTGGAGAATTCGCCGACATGACGAGGACGATCGACGTCTGGGCATAGATCCGAGGCTTTCCGTTGAGCGTCAGTCCCTTTTTGTGTAAATCCTCGACTTCTTCCCCCCCCGCCGCAAGAAACACGTCGATCGGCGTTCCATGTTCGATTTCTCGAGCGAGTGTTTTCGAGGGGGTATACACGATGTGAACCGTTGCCCCGGATTCTCGTTCGAACAACGGTAGAATATCGTGGAATGCCGGCCGTAGGCTCGGAGGAGCACCAATGATCAGGGGTTCAGCCTGGACAGCGTCACTAATTCCCAAGAAGGCCGTCAGTCCACCGATGACTGCGATCACTGCCACGCACGTCCGAATGGTCGCCATGGATTTTTTTTACTCCTCCGTCAAAGGCAATGCACGCTGAGATGGCCATAGGTGCCTCCCGCAAGTGGGAAAAAGCTAAAGTAGGTGTGTCAGCAAGAGCGGTACCAATTCGAGCCTTCATTCCCTGTCGGAAGCGAGGCCTCGTAATCCGCACGTTTTCTGGGAGCCTGTGAGCGTTTACTGAAGTGAGCGGAGTGAAGCGATCGTTCGCTCGTGCGTGCGACTTCGCACTGGCCGCTCGCGATGCAGGCGCACGGTCATACCCTTGTGGCAAGCGGTTGAGGTGTGAAAACGAGATCCACTCTTGTCGAGGTGCAGGGGCTCTTAACGGAGTGAGTGCCTGTAACTTCCTTCCTTTCCGTCTTCGGTCGAGAGTCACTCGATCGAAACGGTATGAACTTTGCTGAACTAAGCGCTTAGCGATGAATCAGATTGTCCATATAGCTCTCCGGAAGCCATACACTTTTGTGGTGTTGAGCATCCTCATCGTGGTGTTCGGGGCGATGGCGGTATTCGACGCCCCGACTGACGTTTTCCCGGTCATCCAGATTCCCGTCAGCTCTGTGGTCTGGATCTACGACGGCCTGATGCCGCAGGACGTCGAGGGGCGCATCACGTATGTGTTTGAACGGTTCCTTACTCAGACGGTCGAAGGCATCAAATATATCTGGAGCAACTCGTTATTCGGCAATTCCATCATCAATATTTATCTTCAAGACGGAGTCGACCTGGCCGGCAGCGAAGCCGATATCGCGGCGATCGCGCAGACCACCGTCAAAGCCCTGCCGCCGGACATCAATGCCCCGATGGTCATGCGGCTGTTTCCATCGCAAGTGCCGGTAGCCACGCTCCAGATCACCTCCGACACGTTGACGCCGGCTGAACTGTATAACCTCTCCATCATGCGGATCAGACCCCTCCTCGTGACGATCCCGGGGGCGATTCTGCCGCATCCCTACGGGGGGCAGGATATGCAGGTGATGGTCAACCTCGATCAGCAAAAATTGCTCGCCCGCCATCTGACCCCGTCGGATATTCACAAAGCCCTGGATCGGCAAAATCTCGTGCTCCCGGGCGGGGATATCAAGATCAAATCGACCGACTGGATCGTGCTGACGAACGCCCAACCGTTGAAGATCGAGGAATTCGACGACATTCCGATCAAGCGAGAAGGCAACGCCTTCATTCATTTGCGCGACGTCGCCACGACCCGCCTGGCAGGCCGGGTACAGACGAACGCCGTGGTGGTGGAGGGGCAGCAGGCCGTCATCATCGTGGTGATGAAAAGCAGCGAGGCGTCCACCCTGGATGTCGTGGATGGGATTAAGAAGCTGCTCCCGCGCCTCCAGGATGTTTTGCCGAAAGATGTCAAAGTCAAACTTCTCATCGACGCCTCGAGTTTCGTGAAGGAGGCGATCGCGGACGTGGTGCACGAGATGGTGGTAGCCGCCGCGCTGGTCGGCTTCATCGTCCTCTTGCTGCTCGGCTCCTGGCGACCGACGGTCATCGTCGCCACCTCGATCCCGCTCTCCATCCTCAGCGCGCTCATCGCGCTGCACCTGCTCGATCAGTCGATCAATGTCATGACTCTGGGCGGGTTGGCACTGGCCGTCGGCATTCT
>CAZXNN010000494.1:0-2863 GCA_964641915.1 uncultured Nitrospira sp.
GAAGCCGGCTCCGTGAAAGAGATCCGGACGACACCGCCCGCCGATCTCTTCGAAGAAATCCTCGAACTGCAGGACACGCTCGATGAATTCCGCGCCAGCGACCGGACGTCCGACGCTGCCGCGGGGCTCCGTTCGCAACTCCAATCCGAACGCACCGCACTTGAGGGTCGGCAACGAGATATGGAAACCCAACTTCACCACCTCTTCGGCCGATGGGATGGGCTGCAAGACCGCGGTGAGGCGACCGACCAGGCACGCGCCGAACGGGACCGTATCCTGAAAGACATGCGGGACATCCTCTCCAACCGCACCTACGTCAAGAATATCGTCAACGACCTCGTCGCCACCATCGCCTAATCACCATGGCACACATCGTCGGCATAGACCTCGGAACAACGAACTCCCTTGTCGCCTATATGGACAAGGGCACGCCCCTCGTCATCGCGGGCCGCCATGAACGGGCGATGGTTCCCTCCGTCGTCGCGCTGACCGACAACGGGCTCATTGTCGGCGATCCGGCCAAAGAGCACCTGACGAGAAATCCGGAACGCACGGTCTATTCAGTCAAACGCTTCATGGGCAAGGGCCTGGCCGACGTTCAAAATGAACTGGCCTACTTCCCCTATACACTTACCGAGAAAGGCGGGGTCATCCGCATCAAGCTCGGCGAGAAGACCTATTCGCCGCCGCAGATCTCCGCCATGATCCTGAAGGAGTTGAAGCTCCGGGCGGAAGCCTTTCTCGGTGAAAGCATCACCAAAGCTGTCATCACCGTCCCCGCCTACTTCAACGACAGCCAGCGCCAAGCCACCAAAGACGCCGGTATGATCGCGGGGCTTGAGGTTCTGCGCATCATCAATGAGCCAACCGCAGCCTCGTTGGCTTATGGGCTCCAAGAAAAAACGCAGGGAACGATCGCGGTCTACGATCTCGGCGGCGGGACTTTCGATATATCAATCTTGAAGTTGAAGAACGGTATCTTCGAAGTACTTGCCACCAACGGAGACACCCACCTGGGCGGCGACGACTTCGACCAGTTGATCGCCGACATCTTCGTCGCAGACATTCTCCAGCAGTACGGGCTCGACCTCAAGGCTCATCCAGATCATATGCAGGGAATCCGGCTTGAAGCCGAGCGGGCAAAAATCCGCCTCTCGGACGAACTCAAGACCACCGTGAACCTCGAACTTCCTGACGGCAAGGGTCTATTCACCCGCGAACTCACGCGCGAACAACTGGAATCGGTCTGCAACGCCCTGGTGGAACGCACGCTGGGGCCCTGCCGTCTCGCCCTCAAGGATGCGGGGCTAACGGCAGCCGACATCGATGAAGTTGTGCTCGTCGGCGGCTCGACCCGCATGCCGCTAGTCCGTCAATGCGTGCAGGCTCTCTTTGGCACGCAACCGCATTGCGAGCTCAACCCGGACGAAGTCGTGGCCCTCGGCGCCGCAGTGCAGGCCGACATTCTGAGCGGCGGCACGACCGACATGCTCCTTCTCGACGTGACGCCTCTGTCGCTGGGCATCGAAACGATGGGCGGGGTCATGAGCAGCCTCATCCGCCGCAACACGACAATTCCCGCCAGCGCCAAGGAGATGTTCACGACCTATGTGGACGGACAGACCGGCGTGGATATCCACATTCTTCAAGGAGAACGGGAACTGGCGAAAGACAATCGCAGCCTGGCCCGCTTCCGGCTGAAGGTCCCGCCACTCCCCGCAGGAGTCCCCCGCATTGAAGTGACCTTTCTGATCGATGCCAACGGCATCCTCAATGTCATGGCCAAAGACATGCGAACGGGAGAAACCCAGTCCATCGAGGTCAAGCCCTCCTATGGATTGTCGGATCAGGAAGTCGAGCGGATGATCGAGGATTCGTTCAAGTTTGCCGCGGACGATGTCAGTGCGAGAAAATTGATTGAAGCCCGGCTCGACGCCGGAGCCCTGATCATCACCACGGAAAGATCTTTAACCGACGGCGGGCAGCTCATCTCCGCCGACGAAGTCACCGCTATTCGCCAAGTACTCTCGGCACTGGCCACCGCCAAAGATGAAAACGACCCCCGCATCATCCGGGCACGGATGGCCGATCTTGAGCTAGCCGCAAAAGACCTCACCGTGGCCATGTTGGACGACTCCCTCAAACGGGGGCTGCAAGGCAAAAAGGTCTCAGAGGTTACGTAATCCTGGAAAGGAGGACAAATGGTGGATTTGAAGTGGCAGAATACGGAAGATATTGCGATTCGCCTGGTCGAGGAACATCCGGAGGCGGATCCGCTGACCGTTCGATTCACGGATATGCACGCCTGGATAGTGGCGCTGCCGGACTTTAAGGATGACCCCAAGAAGTCGAACGAAAAGATCCTCGAAGCGATTCAGATGGCCTGGCATGAGGAATACCAGGACTCACAATCCTAACAACTCATGGCAAAGTGATCCCCTCCCCGACAGGCCCCCCATCAGGAATCTGATCCAACTTATAAAAATCGGTCGGCCCGAGACGGCGTGCAGATGATTGGGTAGGCTCGCTTCCTTTGGCAAACAGCTCGACTGAGCCTTTTTCACCGTCTCCTTCCTGTTCTGATTCCAACAGCCCGGTCGTCGGATCGACCTTTACATAGGTGATGCCTTCAGGAATCTCGAACGGAACGACCGGCAGCTGGAGCACTGCGTCCTTCATGAACTGAATCCAAATCGGCAAAGCCGAACGAGCGCCGGTCTCGCTCTCTCCCAAGGGGCGGCGGTCGTCGAATCCGACATATACTCCCGTGACCAGGTTCGGCGTTCCACCGATAAACCAGGCGTTGATATACTCGTTCGTCGTACCGGTCTTCCCGGCGATCGGCCGGTCGATCACCTTCGCC
>CAZXNN010000495.1:0-2855 GCA_964641915.1 uncultured Nitrospira sp.
TTTCGATGTTGTTTCAGGGGGCGGCGCTGTTCGACTCGATGTCCGTCTTTGAGAACGTGGCCTTCCCACTAAAAGAAAAGTTGCGCATGAAGGGGCCGGAGGTGGCAGCGAGAGTCAGCGAGATGCTCGAACAGGTCGGATTGGCCGGCATGGGACACAAGTTTCCGGCTGAGCTCAGCGGAGGGATGCGGAAGCGCGCCGGCCTGGCACGGGCTTTGGTGATGCGGCCTGAGATTGTCTTGTTCGACGAGCCGACCACGGGGCTGGATCCGTTGATGGCGAAAGCGATTCATGAGTTGATTACGGCGACGCAGCGGGCCTTCGGATTTACGGCAGTCATGGTCAGTCATGAGATCCCGGAGATTTTCTTCCTGTCCGACTACGTCGCCATCTTGAAACAGGGACGGATTGCGGTGATGGCCTCACCTGCCGAATTCATTCAAACGACAGATCCGGAGATCCAAGAATTTATTTCAGTCGGGGGGCCGGTCGTGCTGTCCGGCGCCGCTGCAAGCTCGTAACGGGAGTATGGCGATGGAAAATACCAAGCTCGAACTGGTGGTCGGCGCGTTTGTCCTGGTCGGGATTCTGTGTCTGGGTTATCTCTCCATCAAGCTGGGCAAGCTGGAGGTGATCGGCGGCGACCTATACGAAGTGACCGCGCTGTTCAATACCGCGACCGGCTTGAAGTCTGGCGCGACCATTGAAATTGCCGGCGTGGAGGTGGGGCGTGTCAGGGGCATCGCGCTCAAAGAGGATCGCGCGATCGTCACGCTCGCCGTCGGCAACGGGGTGAAGCTCTATACGGATACCATTGCATCGATCAAGACGAGAGGAATTATCGGAGAGAAGTTTTTGGCGTTGTCGCCGGGTGGCGGCGGCGACCCGTTGAAGCCTGGCGACACCATTCGAGATACTGAGTCCGGCTTGGATCTTGAGGAGTTGGTGAGTCAATATGTTCATGGTAAGGTGAACTGATTGAGTTGGTCTTCCTTCGGGGATTCCGTGGGAGAGTTTGCATAGAGGAGTCTGTGATGGTGATTCACTTAATGGAGTTTTTCGCTGGTGCCGTGATACGGCGGATGGGTCGGTTGGCTCTGATCGGGGCGGTAGGACTCTGTCTGTCGCTTGGTGTTGTCCAAGCACCGGCGCTCGCTGGCCCTCCGACGGATTCGATGAAAGGCACGATCGACGAGGTCCTTCGCATCATACGTGATAAAGAATTGAAGGAGGCGGCCAAGGCTGAGGAGCGGCGAGCGTTGCTCGAAAAAGTAGTGGCCGAGCGGTTTGATTATCAGGAAATGTCGCGCCGTGCGCTTGGCGCTCCCTGGAATCAGTTGTCGGACAAAGACAAGCAGGAATTTGTGTCCCTCTTTCAGACGCTGTTGACCAGTTCGTACGCAGAAAAGGTGGAGTCGTATTCGGGTGAAGGTGTGCAGTATTTGAATGAACGAACGGAAAAAGACTATGCCGAAGTGCGGACCAAGATCCTTTCCGGGAAAACAGAAATCCCGCTCGACTATCGTCTCATCAACCGGGGCACGGACTGGCGGGTGTACGATGTGGTAGTCGATGGTGTAAGTTTGGTGAACAACTATCGCGGGCAGTTTACCAAGATTCTTCGTGCATCGTCCTACTCCGATCTTGTCGATCAGCTCCGGAAAAAATCCGATAAGCTCAAATCTCCGTAAGACCAGTCAGGCAGCCTGTTCATGTCCTCCCTGCGTCGACTTGTTAGTTTGATCGTCTGCCTGTGGGCAGGGATGGCCGCGGTGTGCCTCGTGTCCGCCTGGGCCGACACGCAAGTCATCCCCGTTCCGTCCGTCTCAACGACGCGCAACGACGGCAACGACGTCGGCCTGATCATGCCGATTCTGGTGACGGATCCCGACGGAGAGCTGAAGTATCTGATGGCCCCCATGGTGATCCGGAATTCGATTGTCGGGACCAGAGGAGCATTCAATTTCTTTCAGTACGAACCAGGCGGGCGGCAAATTCAATTCATCGGTTCGTTCACGGAGAAGATCGAACGCAAGCTGGTGTTTAACTATCTGGATCCCGCCTTCAGCAACGGGCGGTACTTCCTCCAGTTCGGCGGGTCGTTTTTCAAGAATGCCACGTCCCGATTCTTCGGTTCCGGACAGGACTCTCTGGAAGCCAATGAAACCAATTACACCGCCCGTGAAATACGCGCAAATTGGCGGTTTGGCGTGTACGCGAACGAAGTGACGCAGATTGCGCTGGCGCAGCGCGTTCGTGACGTCCAGCTTCAGCGCGGCGCGACCAACCTTCCGTTTACCGGCGAGCGGTTTAGGGATGTCGACGGGGTGAACGGACAATCAATGATCGTCGGGCATCGCGTGAGTTTCCATTATGACACGCGCAATAATCTGGTGACCCCGACGGATGGCATGGCCATCACCGCCTATGCGGAGTTGAATCAAAATATCAGAAACGAGGCCCATCCGGTCTATTCAAGGTACGAACTGGAGGTGAAGAAGCTTTTCCCGAGCGAATCGAAACGGGCCATTCTTGTCGTGCGGGCAAATTTACAGGCCACGATCGGCACGCAGGTTCCATTCTTTGAGCAAAGCTCACTGGGCGGGCAGAACAATCTCCGCGGCTTCGGCGTGGATCGTTACATCGACAAGCATTTAATCGCCGTGAGCATCGAAGAACGGATCCATATCGCCCGCACCAGACTGGCCGGAGTGATGGCTGATTTTGAATTGGCCCCGTTTCTTGATACAGGGCAAGTCTTCGGGAATTTCAAAGATGTCAGTGTCAAAGATTACCGGATGACTCCGGGACTCGGCATCCGCGGCATTGTGCGGCCGAATGTCGTGGGGCGCCTC
>CAZXNN010000496.1:0-2815 GCA_964641915.1 uncultured Nitrospira sp.
ATGACGTGCATCCCCTCGGGACCGGGCGAAAGTTAATTCTGGGGGGCGTCGACGTGCCGCACTCGAAAGGGCTGCTGGGCCATTCGGACTCCGATGTCCTGGTGCATGCCGTGTGCGATGCCCTGTTGGGGGCAATGGGCGAAGGGGATCTTGGCCGGCATTACCCCAGCTCTGACCAGAAGTACAAAGGGATTTCCAGCCTCAAGCTGCTGGAGGACGTGATGGGGAAGTTGACGAAGAAGGGCTATCGGGTCGTCAATGTCGATACCATCATTGTGGCCCAGGCGCCGCGCTTGAGTACCTTCCTTGCGGCCATGCAGAAACAGATGGCGCAGGTCATGGGGATCGATCCTGATCAAGTGAACGTCAAGGTGAAAAGCGGTGAAGGACTCGATGCGGTGGGACGGGAAGAAGGGATGCATGCCCATGCCGTCTGTTTGATTGAGGCGATGTGACTGCCGTAGGATAGCGCACAATGCTGAAAGCCATTCGACAGGATCTTCAGGCCGTCTTCGATCGGGACCCGGCCGCCACCAGCCGGCTGGAGGTCATTTTGACCTACGCCGGTTTCCATGCGCTGCTCATCTACCGAATCGCCCATTGGTTGAAGTCCTACGGGGTGCCGTTTGTGCCGCGAGCCTTGTCTCAGTTGGCCCGCTGGCTGACCGGTATTGAAATTCATCCGTCCGCAAAAATTGGCACAGGGTTTTTCATCGATCATGGCATGGGCGTCGTCATCGGAGAAACGGCCGAGGTCGGCGATTACGTCACGCTCTTTCAGGGCGTCACCCTCGGCGGAACCGGCAAAGAGCGTGGAAAGCGACATCCGACGCTGGGCAATCACGTCGTGGTCGGCGCCGGGGCCAAGATTCTCGGCGGCATCAAAATCGGCGACAACGTCAAGATCGGTGCGAATTCCGTCGTCATCAAAAATGTCCCGCCCAATTCCACCGTTATCGGTGTGCCGGCCCGCGTCATCAAGACGCAGGGCGAACGGTTGCCCGATGTCACGATGGATCAAACCAACCTTCCGGATCCCATCAGCGACCGGTTTGCCGCGCTTGAACAGGAGATAATCGAACTCCGCAAGAAGCTCGAAGCCCGCGACTCCCAGCTGCCGTTCTAGCAGGATGCTGAAAAAGGCCGCCAGCGTCGTTCTCGGCTCATCAAAATCCTCAACGTACCCCTGAGGGTACGCCTCCGGCTTTGATTCGCCTGCGGCCTTGCCGACAGCCTTTTTGAGCATCCTGTGGTAATTCCGGTTTCAACGTCGCGGAAGTACTCACGACACATTTTCGCGCGCACCGAGTGTTTCAGAATCCTGCTAGTCCTTCCGTTTCAGTGTCATGTTCAATCCGGGCATGCAGAAATTCTCGTGCTGATTGCATGGTTGCAGATGACTCGTTGTCAGATGAATTGGCAGGATAATTCAGAAAGGATAGAACCGGCGCGGCGGGAGCCGCGCCGGGGTGTCGCTGCTGGTTCGGACTAGTTCGATAGACAGGTGCTCATGAATGTCTTCCGCTCGTCACCCTTCAGGCTCTTCTCGCCCGCCTCTTTATTGCACGCCTTCATCTTCTCCTGCTGAGCCGTTTTGCCGCTCTTGACCGGTTTGGCTGAGAGGCACTCCTTCATAAACGCCTTCCGTTCGTCGCCTTTCCCTTCCCCAAACCCCTTCTCGTTCGCTTCCTTGCTGCACGTCGCCATTTTGTTCTGTTGGCCGGCGGCTTCGCTGGACACCGGGGCCAGCACGACCACGGCTAAAGAGAGTGAGAGGACGACCAGGCTGGCAATCTTCATGGTGAGGCTCCTTGTGTGAGAGGGTGAAGGATCGACGAGGCACTATATCAAAATGCTTAGTGGTTGTCTGTACGGAAGGGACCTGATCTTCAGTAGTCCACGCGGATGAGGCAGAGTCCTTGAGGTGGCGCGGTCCTGCCGGCTTTGCGGCGATCTCGCGCGGCAAGGATACCGGGAAAACTCTCCGGGGTGCGTTTACCCTGACCGACTTCGACCAGCGTGCCCACGAGGCTGCGGACCATCTGTTTCAAAAACCGGTCGGCATAGGCTTCGATGCGGAGTTCGTGGCCCTCGCGAATTATGACGAGGCGTTGAAGGTGACAGATCGGATTTTCGTTTTCAGTCGGTTGCGTCTCGAATGACGAAAAGTCGTGCGAGCCGATGAGAGGCAGGGCCGCCTGGTTCATGGCCGCATCATCCAACGGTTTGTAGACGTGCCAGAGCAACTGCCGGTCCAGCGCAGGCCGCGGCGACCGGTTGAGTATTCTGTATCGGTAGAGCTTGCCCTTCGCCTTGTAACGGGCATGAAACTCGGGAGCAGGAAAGTCGACGGCGCGGACTGAAATGTCGGGCGGGAGATGGGCGTTCAACGCCATCGTCCAGTCATAGGCCGTCATCTCCCGATCGATGCGAAAACTGACGACTTGTTCGAGCGCGTGCACCCCGGCATCGGTCCGCCCGGCGGCCACGACGGAGATCGTCTGCCGGGTTACGTTTGTAATTGCGGTCTCGAGCGCTTCTTGAATGGTTGGCTGGTTGGGTTGCCGCTGCCAGCCGGCGTAGTGCGTGCCCTCGTATTCCAGTGTCAGCTTGATCGTTGGCATGCCATGGCCTGGAGAAGCAGCGAGCGAGTTAGCGTACCGTCGGCTTGCCGGTCGCCAGGAACGATTTCACGCCGTTCAGCAGAGAGTCGGCGACGTCGCGGATGAACACATTTTTGCGCAGCAGGTCTTCTTCGGACGGATTGGAGATATACGCGATTTCGGCCAGGATGCTGGGCATGCTGGTGTAACGG
>CAZXNN010000497.1:0-2799 GCA_964641915.1 uncultured Nitrospira sp.
CAGGCCAATCTGAGCGCCATTGTCATCCTGCTGGGGATCGTCATTACCTCGGTGTGGGTGTGGAAACGTCTGTCGCTGGAATCGCAGGAATACGTGATCGACCAGGCGATTCCGCTGGCCGCTGCGGTGCTCGGCATCGGCGTGCTGGTGATGGTGGTCATCAAGAAGATCCGTCGGCGCGTGCAGCAATCACGGAAGCGGGATCGATTGCTCGCGGCCTTTCAGCGGGAAACCGTACGCGACAAGAAGCTCGAGCTGTCATTCGCTTTGGCGGAAGTGAACGGATATCGGGTGAAAGGGCTTGAATCGGTGGCGCCCGCGCTGAAAGAGCTATGGGTGAGCACGTTGCGCCGTGCGGTCGGGGAGAAACAGCATCGCATTCGCGGGATGGCCGCGAGTCACTTGGGCGTGCTGCAGGACCGCTCGGTCGTCCCGTTGTTACTCGCCTCGCTTGAAGACGATCATGCCTATGTCCGGTCCTGCGCGGCTTTGGGATTGGGCCGACTGCGCGCCTCCGAGGCCCGGGCAAAACTTGAAGAAGTGATGAAGGAGGATTGGGATCAGACCACGCGCAGTCGTGCCAAGGAAGCGTTGGAACGGCTCATGCTGCCATAATTGCCGGTGCGGCTGATTCGAGGGTCCACTCGATCAGGGCGATCTCCGGCCGGCAATTCCACCGCAGCGGGATAAATGACCAGCCGAGTCCGCGATTGATATACAGCCGATGACCGCGCTTTTCGTGGTGTCCGGCAATCCGGCCATTGCAGCCGGGCGGCAGCCAGATAGTCGGAATCCCCGGGATTCTCCACTGACCCCCGTGGCTGTGTCCGCACAAAATCAGGTTGGCGTGATGGTGCGGTTCCATTTGATCGAGAATGTTCGGGGCGTGCGCGAGCAGCAGCGTAAATCGATGGTGCGCCTGCGCCGGTAAACATCGGAGATCGGCCCGGTGCAGCGACGGATCATCCACCCCGACAAGGGCCAGTTCGCCGCCATTCGTGTGGATCGTCGCCGACTCATTGATGAGCAGCGTAATCTGATGCCGCTCCGCCCAGGCGCGGAACTGTTCGACGGGGATACCGCTGTAGTGGTCGTGATTGCCCAACGTGACATAGACGGGGGCGATGCTTTGCAGTTGCGCGAGGAATCGAAACAGGTGAGGCAGGCCCTCCGGAACATTCAACAGGTCGCCGGTAATGAAAATCCAGTCCGGCTCCAATCCTCTGACTTCATCTGCGATCAGCTCATGGCGGCGCTGGTAGCGGTCGAGATGGAGATCGCTCAGATGGACGGCCCGATGGCCTGCGAGCACCCGATGGGGAAAAGTCAGGCGGGTGACGGCATGTTGCGACAAGCCGATTTCGCACCGGGGAAACAGGCTGAAGAGGCGATAGAAGGGTTCACTCAGGCAGGCGCCGACAAATGCCCGGGCGCGATCGGGCCACGAATGGACCACCCTCATTTGATGACTCGGTCAAGTTCGGCCCGGTCGGCCGGTGAGACCCGATAGCCTTTTTCGTAGAGTTGGGCCATGCCGGTCATCAGGTGTTCAAGGTTTCGCATGCGATACCAGTCATCGAAGCGCCCGGCGAGCGAGGCAGCCTGTGCGCCGGGGGAGCGACCAGGATCGAACGTGAGGGCCAAGGCCGGGAAAATATCCTGTAACTCCTCCAGGCTGTAGCGGCCATCGTCATTGCGGTCGCCTACGAGCGCGTATTCATAGAAGGTCAGGCTGACGGACAGCGATGTTTGCGTGCGGTGAAAATCCTGGCGGACGGACTCCAGCCCGCGCGGGTATACCCGCAGGCACTCTTCTTTACTGGGAGGCTGGAGGACTAGATCCAAGCGGATGGGTTGGGCAATCGGGGGCGCCGAAGGCTGTTTGTTTTGATGATAGAACCAGTTGGTGCAGCCGCTGGCTTGCGCGAAGGCCGTTTTGTCCAGCTCGATTTGCCGTTGAATATGTTGCGTGAATTGGCGGAAGACGTCGGATTGCTTTCCCGGCCGATCAGATTCGGCTGAGACGGAAAGGGGAAACACGCCTGCCAAGCATGTGCAGGCGACTGCGATGAGCAGCGGCATCGCCGGGACGATTCCGGTATGATCGGGCGGGTTGGGCTGGACGCGTTTCAACATAATTCAATATACCATGGGCCTTGGCCTTCCCCGAAGCAAGTGTCGAGAATTATCCATGACGCAACCATCGGATGGTGAAGAGTGAATACACAAGCCGAGCCCTTTCTTACCGCCTCAATCCCCGGCATCGGCGGGGTGATGCGTGCGACTCACGAGGATTTTCAAGTCGAAGAGCGTCCGTTGTATCTCCCGTGCGGAGACGGCGAGCATTTGTATCTGAGCGTGACCAAGCGCGGATTGTCGACACCGGATCTGGTGAAGAACTTTTCGGCGCGGTTGGGTGTGAAAGCGCAGGCGATCGGGGTCGCCGGATTGAAAGATGCGCGCGCGGTGACGACCCAAATGGTCTCCGTTCAGGGTGTCGATCAAGACCGGATCTCCCGGCTGGCGATCGACGAACAGGTGTTAAAGGTGGAGGTGCTGGGACGGCACCGCAATCGTCTGCGGACCGGCCATCATGCGGGGAACCGGTTTCGCCTGGTGATTCGTGACGTGGCGGCGCACGCGGCAGAATCGGTGCCTGCCGTTCTCGCCGAACTCACCCGCCGCGGGGTCCCGAATTATTTCGGTCCGCAGCGGCAAGGGAAGCATGGCGACAACCATGAAGTCGGCGCGGCGCTGTTGAATGACGCCCGTCGGCGCGACAAGATGAGCCGGACCAAG
>CAZXNN010000498.1:0-2778 GCA_964641915.1 uncultured Nitrospira sp.
CATGGAACCACGTCAGTCTGTATCCCCCTCTATCGGTTGCAGATCGTGAAGGAACGTCATTCACCCCTCTATGGCGCACCCAAGATCTCTCATTCATCCGATGTGTCGAGATTGCTCCGCGCCCACTTCGAGGGGCGACCCCACGAGGAATTCGTCGTGGTATTCCTCGACGCGAAGAACACCCCGATCGGCTATCAGGTCGTATCGGTCGGCAGCTTAACGCTCTCGATCGTGCATCCGCGGGAAGCCTTCAAGGCGGCGGTCGCGATGAATGCCGCGGCCGTCCTGTTTGCGCATAACCACCCGAGCGGAGATCCGACACCGAGCCTTGAGGATCGCACGTTGACGAAACGCCTGGTCAGTGCTGGCGAGTTATTGGGCATTCGTGTGCTCGACCATCTCGTGATGGGGGAGGGGCGGCACGTGTCCTTTGCCGATGAAGGCTGGCTGCGGGGAGAGGGGTAAGCTCTCTTGCTCACCGGTGAATGAGTTGGAAGGAACGCCATAGGACCACAGACGAGGACGAAGAAGAGAGGAGATCATCATGACGCCAGAGAGAACAAATGCATCACCGAATACGAATTGTTTAGAAGGCTGGCAGTGCCCCGATTGCCAGAGCTGGGGACCGTTTACCGTTGAGGTGACCATGCGGGTAATGCTCAGCGATGATGGGACAGACTTCCTAGAGGACGATGGCGACACAGCCTACGACGATCAGGCCTTTGCGATGTGCCAAGACTGCCAGCGACAGGCACCCGTCGCCTATTTTCGCCAGGAACGAGCGTGACGCATGACGACACGAGACCAACGGCGATTTGTGAGCGAGCTGCTTCGGAGCATCCAAGCCGACATCATGCACGCGATTGACACCGAGCTGATTCCTCGGTCCTGGGACGGCATTGAGTTACGCGAATACCTTGCAGAGAAGACCCAGCGGTCCCGCGCCACGCATGTCCTGGTGGGACAACGAGCGCGGGACTACGACAACCACATCACAATCACTGCGGGCTTGTGAGAGGACCACGAGTACAGAAAGGAAGAACATATGACGACTCAAGACGAGACCATCTTTGTGTCCCCGGACGGGGACGCAGGACAAGAAACCGAACTGATTCCCAGCCTCAGCATTGCGAATCTGTTGCAGCAACGGGAGGCGGTGTTGACCTTGTTTCAAGAGGCCTTGGACAAACTAGAGCAGGCGCACGCTCTGGCGACTTCGGCACGGCTTGGATTTCCGGACCTCTCGATGGCTCGCGGGTGGCGGGGCAACGGTATCCGGATGACTGGCGAATGTTCGAATAGGACGACGCTGCTGGAAATGTTTCAAGCCTGTGTGGATGCCGGCGGGTGGACGACACTCTTACAGGATTCCGGCATGCGCTCGATCATGTCCGCATCGAAGAGACAAGAAGTGGATGAGCAAATCGGGGCGGAGAACGTGCCCGCATTGACGCGCGAGGCCATACGCGCCACCTTTGCCACGCTTCATGACTCACGTGTGGACATGTTTGAGCAGGGCGTCATCGAGTGTTTTCGCCGTCTGTCGTGGGATTATCAAACGAATCTCCCGCAGAAATTTGGAAAGCGAATCGTGATGACGTACATAACCTCGTACGGCAGTGCGAATATGCCGCAGACTGATCATCTGGACGATCTCCTCCGTGTCTTTCACCTGTGTGACGGCAAGCCGGAAGCTGATCACCGGACAGGGGCCTATCGTCTCATTGCGAATGCGATGCAGACGACCTCAACGTGGCCCAAGGTGGCCGAGAATGACTATGTCTCGATTCGGCTGTTCAAGAATCAGAACGGGCATGTGACCTTCAAGCGGCCCGATCTGATCACACGGCTGAACCGGATCATCGCCAAACACTATCCCCATGCCTTGGCTGCGCCAAAAGACTGAGGAGGAGTGGGCGGTCCCGTGGAACAGCAGGTAGGAGGGAGGGACACACCACGTGCACTTATTGTATCGCGTCTCCCGCCCTCACCCACACCAGGGCGGGGACGCCCTATTCTGAGACCGGCGGGTGGGGGCGTTGCAGGCGTGCCAGTTTTTAGGCTGTTGGCTGGCGCGGTTGCTCGCTCCACGAGCAGCCCCGCTGTCCCCAAGTTTTGGGGATAACCGTGTGAACAAGTCGAGCGGTGGCTCTGAATGTCAGTGACTGAAGACTGATTCAGCAGGTTGCCTACTCTTGAGGCATCGGTCATATGCGGATATTGCCACAAGCGGTTGGGGTCGTGTGGCGAGTTAGGGGCGAAGCGTCCAATAAATCACGACCGCTGAGAGAAACGTCACCACAGCCGCGAGCAGATTCACATACCCTAATCGTGTCGCGGCGCGGACCTGCCCTGCCACGCGATCGAGCGAACGTGTCAGTTCCTGGCGGATCGCGTTCCCGGCTTCCGAGGCACTGTCACTCATCTGTTTCTTCATGGCGTCCGTGCTCGCGGTGAGTGACGCCGTCACGATCCGTTCCGCTTTTGTTTTCGTTTCTGCGCTCCATCGTTCCAACAGGCCTTCGAGGGTCGTGCGATAGTCCTCAAGCATCGCCTGTTGCGCGGACCGGCTTTCGGCCAATAATCGAGCGTGCATGGTCTGTACGATCAAAATCGGATCTTCTCGGTCCAGCGCCACGCCATGCTTCGAGGCAATGTCCTTGAGCAAGTCGTCGGTGGGATCCTCGCCCATCACAACACCGGCACGGCAGAGAATTGTTCGAAGAGCTGCTTCTTGATGATCGACAACCGTTGCCGTGCCATGATCGTGAGCGAGGG
>CAZXNN010000499.1:0-2776 GCA_964641915.1 uncultured Nitrospira sp.
GCCTGGGGCCCGGCAGCGCGCACTGGGAGTCCATGAAGCTCGCGCAGGCCGAGGGCCTGCTGCACAGGGAAGAGGTCATCGAGCTGCTCTGGCAGGCTGTTTTCGGGCCTGTCTACTCTGGCCAGCACGTGTCGTCGGACCGACCAGATCACGTCGTCTTCGGGCCGCAGGAGACGATCAGGTCGGTGGGGCAGATCTCCGTGAAGGCATACGAGCGATTGCAGTCGATGCGCGATGCGGTAGCGCGCATGCTCGACCCGGCAAACCTCGCCTGCGAGTCCACTACCTCGCCGAACCTGACAACCCTCGGGCGTCAAGCGATGGTCGCTGCAGTGAACGCCAAGGTCAAGATCGTGCGGCCGTATGAGGTCGAATGGCGCTACGAGCGCGTGACGAACCAAGGGTCCGGCCCTTACCGCGCGGCAACCACCGCCGTCTGCAGCGTGACGCTCGTTCGCGCCATCACCATCGAAGCTCGCTTCGTCCTGGAGGCACTCTGATGCGCGCGACGGCGAACACGGGCATCGTCACGCAGATCAGCGTGTCGGGGGCGGACCTCGGGGTGACGGTCGGCACGCGCCCCTCAGATCGCAACGTCTTCTTCTCCGTCACCCACCAGGAGGGCACGACCATCGACGCCGACATCACCGTTGGGATGGCCCTCTCGATGGCGACGCTGCTGATCAAGGCCGCGCAGTGCGTGATTCTCGAGCGCGGCATGAGCGACTCGATCGACGGTGTGTCCGGCAAGCCGGAGGAAAAGCATTGACCGCCGTGCGCGCCGCTTTCGACCTCGATGACCTTCGCCGCCGTAAGCAGGAGGAAGCCCTCCTCGTGGACCTGGACGCGAAGCTGCTCGACGCTGACGGGCGCATGCGCGCGCTGCCGGCGGCAGAGCTCGCTCGAATCGACCCTGTCGAGCGCTTCATGTGGTGCGCGCGGCGGGCGCGCTACGGTCTGCCGACGCTCGAGCTCATCGAGCACCTGCATGGGCTGATTCGTGGTCGTAGGGCCATCGAGATCGGCGCGGGCCAGGGCGACCTCGGCAGGCTGCTCGGCATCCCGATGACCGACTCCGCAGAGCAGTGCACCAACGCAGAAATGGCGTACTACTACGCGAGCATCGGGCATGCGCCGACGAAGCCCCCCGCTGACGTCGAGCGCATCTCGGCATGCGACGCCGTGGCCAAGTACAAGCCCGAGGTCGTCGTCGCGAGCTGGGTCACACAGCTCTTTGTCGCGGGCGACGAGAGGGCGCGCGTCGGCTCGAGCATTTTCGGCGTCGACGAGCTGGCGCTCTTGCGCGCCGTACCTGTCTACCTGCACATCGGCTCCGAAAAGAGCCACCGAGACAAGCGGGCGCTCGCGCTCCCGCACCGCGAGGTGCACGCCCCGTGGCTGATCTCTCGAAGCTTCGACTCGACCAACTTCCTGGCCATCTGGGGCGACGCATGAAAACCACAATCACGAATGTTGAACACGTACTAGCCGAGTGTGGTATCCCGACGGGGTCGCACGTGCGACCAACTACACGGAGCCATGATGCCCACGAAGAACACGAAGCCCTCCTCGGCCCGCAAGGCGGAGAAGAAAACCAAGGTCCCCGCGAAGGCGAAGGCTGCCGAGTCGTGGCCCCACGCGGGCAAGCAGATGGCGGACATTCGCCTCGAGGCGGGCATCACGCAGGTCGCGGTCGCGATCAAGAGCGGCCTGGGGCAGAACAGGTCGTCGGCCATCGAGAAGAGCCCGAACCTCAACTGGCGGACGATGAACAAGGTCGCCTCGGCCTGCCGCAGCAAGGAAGCGCCGAAGGGGTTCGGCTTCCTCGCGCTTCCTCGCGACCTCATCACGCAGATCGCGAAGCAGGCGGCGGCCGCGCGCATCAGCCCGTCGGCGTGGCTTCGGCGCGAGCTTACGCTGCCCTCCGGCAAGTGACTCGGGGTCTCGCGCTCGCGGCGGTCGCTGCGCTGGCCCTCGCGTGCGGCGCGCCGGCGGAGCCGATCAGCGGCTTGAGCCTCTCGGACTCCGTGGCCGGCAACGGCGGAGGTACGGCAGGCCACGGCGGCGGTGGGAGCGCTGGTGCCATGGGCGGCACCGCGGGCCAGGCGGGCGCAGGCCAGGCGGGCGCAGGCCAGGCGGGCGCTGCCGCTGGTCTCGGCGGGTCGAGCGGAAGCTCCAGCGCGGGGCAGGCCGGCGGCGGCCAGGCGGGCGCTGCTGGGCTCGGCAGCTCGAGCGGGAGCTCCAGCGCGGGCCAGGCGGGCGCGGGGGGCAAGGGCGGCGCGGGCGCAGGCCAGGGCGGGACCGGAGGGGCTCTGGCTGGCAGCGGCGGCGCGAGCGGGAGCTCGGGCACGGCAGGTGCCGCGGGCGCGGGCGCTACGGGAGGCTCTGGAGGGGGCCAGGCGGGCGCCGCTGGGGCAGCAGGCCAAGGTGGCCAGGCGGGCGCGGGCGGGGCTGTGACGGTCCCCTGTGGCCTGAAGTACGAGTGCACCGAGGACACGGCGACGTCGCTCGTGACGGGCCTGGTGTGGCGCAGGAAGCCGATCTTCGGCGTGACCTACCCGGAGGCGGTTGCTGCCTGCGAAGCGTTCGGCGCGGGATGGCGCTTGCCGACCGCGAAGGAGTATTCTGGGCAGATAGATAGCCTCACGTTTCCGCAGGTATCGCCCAGTGATGCGTACTGGTCGACGACGGAGGGCGTCGGCGGCGCTGGGCCCGGCCACGAGGTGTCATTCGGCGGAAATTTCACGCTCGTCTACCCGGACAACACGAAGGCGTT
>CAZXNN010000500.1:0-2751 GCA_964641915.1 uncultured Nitrospira sp.
TTGAAAATGACTGGCTTCGCGGACCAGCGTCAGCGCTGTCGGCAACGGGTTCCGGTGCTGGGCGTTGAACCAGGTCACCAGGTCGGGCAACTCCTCGCGAGGAAAGAAATGACCGCCGGCCATGGGATGTTCGCGCTCATGTTCCCGATAGATGTGCGGATAGCCGATCGCCGCCAGCTCGCGCGAGATCGTCAGGCTCAACTCCTCAGGCATCACCTGATCCTTCGCGCCATGAATAATGTAGACCGGCGTAGTCCGCAGATTGGCAAGAAACGGCATGAGCACGCCGTCGAGGCCGCTCGCCATCGGAGCAAGACCGGCAAAGCGCTGCGCATGGTGCATCCCGATCAACCAGGTGCCGATCCCGCCGTTCGACATGCCTGTCAGAAAGACACGGTCCGGATCGACGTGATACTGCGCCTGCACCCGTTCGATGACGGCGAGAACGAGATCTTCCGCCTGTCTGGTAAACCAGGCGCCGGAAGGATAGGTCGGACAGACGAGGAGATAGTCATCGCCTAAGCGGTTCTGCCATCGCTCAAGATAGGCCTCGCCGGAAAACCCCGCCCCGTGCAGACAGACCACCAGTCCATATCCCTTGCCGGGTTGATACGTGACCGGAACCGAGAGCGCATAGTGAAAGGTGCGATCGCGCACCTTAATTTGTTCCTCCGCCATCGTCCCGACCGGCAGAGCCTGATAGACTCGGCCGGTCTGGATCGCCCGGCTGACTTGATCGATCGTGACGTCGGGATTGGCAAGGAGTCGTTGAAGGATCGCGTCCGCCTTTGTACCGTCCGGCTCGTCGAGGTAGGACAACACGTCGCCTGCCAAATCAGAGCCGGCATACTGTGGCTCCGCAGACCGAACCGCTTCCCCTCCTGCTGCAAGAACACAGCAGGCCAGGAGGAGACACACAGACCGCCAGATCGTAAACAGCCTCGTCATGGCTCTATTATACGTCGCCTTCGACCACAACATCGCTCCCCAGGATCCTGGTGCGCACCTGCTTCAATTTCCAGGCATCGGCCAACCGGCGCGGACTCACACCCCCGATCACGCCTTTCGATGCCGCTCCGCCCAGCAACGTCGGCGCCACATACAACCGAACATGGTTTACCAGCTTGGCCTTGAAGAACGCCGCGTTCAACTCCCCGCCCCCCTCGACCATCACCGACATAATCCCGCGTTGCCCCAAAGCGATCAGAAGATGCTTGAGCGACACGCGCCCCCCCGGACTCGGCACCTGCAGCACTTCGATACCCTGCCGTTCGAGCGCCTGACGGCGTGCCGACGGAGCACACTTGGTTGTGGCAATGATCGTTTTCGAACTTGACTGCCGTGTGAGGATTTTGGCTACGCGAGAGATACGCAATGAACTATCGACCACAACCCGCGTCGGCTGGGTCGAGGCCAGGGCCGTGAGGCCCGGCGATCTGCGCGCCGTCAACGACGGGTCATCTTTCAGCACTGTACCAATCCCCGTAATCACAGCATCCATCGCACTGCGCAGCCGGTGAACCTCCTGCCGCGACTGCAACCCCGTAATCCATTTGGACTCCCCACGAGCCGTCGCAATCTGCCCATCCAAGGTCATCCCCGCTTTGAGCATCACGTAGGGACGCTTGGTGATGATCCAATGAGAGTAGGCCTGATTCAACACCTCCGCATCTCTCCGGGCCACACCGACGGTGACCGACAGCCCGGCACGACGCAGTTGTGCAACACCTTTTCCACTGACGGCCGGATT
The DNA here is from genome assembly GCA_964641915.1 of uncultured Nitrospira sp. Taxonomy (GTDB): domain Bacteria; phylum Nitrospirota; class Nitrospiria; order Nitrospirales; family Nitrospiraceae; genus Nitrospira_D. The sequence continues at coordinate 1,751 of CAZXNN010000500.1, forward strand.
GGGATCGGGCATGGCCACCACAACGCGATCCACGCCGGATTGAATCACCGCCGGCACACAGGGTGGAGTCCGTTTTTTCAGATGGCTGCAGGGTTCGAGCGTCACGTAGAGCGTGGCGCCGCGCGCCAGCTGGCCGGCCTGTCGGAGGGCAAGTACTTCGGCATGGGGCTGGCCGGCTGCGTGATGATAGGCTTGGCCGACGATGCTGTCTTTGGAGACAACAACGGCCCCAACCATCGGGTTGGGGCTGGTCTTGCCGTAGCCCTTCGCGGCAAGGCGAAGAGCCAACATCATATAGCGGAGATCGTGCGTGCGGACGGTCACCGTTTCTTGCGAGTGGTTGAGGACGAACGGCGCGACGCCTTCGAGACCTTGACCGCCTTCGTCGGTTGGGTCGTCTTGGCGCGACGCGCGGTCTTCACGGCTTTGGCAGCCTTTGCCCGCGCCGGGGCAGCCTTCTTCACCGTCGTTTTGGCATCGCCTTCGGCAATCGCTGCCTGAGCAGCCGCCAACCGCGCGATGGCCACGCGGAACGGCGAACAGCTCACATAGTCCAACCCCAGCTGATGGCAGAACTCGACGGAACTCGGATCGCCGCCGTGTTCGCCGCAGATACCGAGCTTGATCCCCGGCCGCGCTTTGCGCCCGCCGGCGATGGCCGTCTTCATCAACGAACCCACGCCCTCACGGTCGAGGGTGGCGAACGGATCCGCATCCATGATCTTCACGGTTCGATAGTGGTCAATGAACTTCGCGGCATCGTCGCGGGAGAATCCGAAGGTCGTCTGGGTGAGATCGTTCGTCCCGAACGAGAAGAACTCGGCTTCTTCCGCGATCCGTTCTGCGGTCACAGCTGCGCGGGGCAATTCGATCATCGTCCCGACGAGATACGAGAGCTTCACACCGAACCGTTTCATGGTCTCTTGCGCGACTTCGCGGATGAGATCCTTCTGCGACTTCATTTCCGCCACCATGCCCACCAGCGGAATCATGATCTCCGG
>CAZXNN010000501.1:0-2739 GCA_964641915.1 uncultured Nitrospira sp.
CATCCTACTGTCCCACGCGGATCGCATCCGACGGCGAGCCGAACGGGGTCCGGATCCGCACATCGCGCACACCTTTCAGCACTTCAATGTCATACAACCCGCTCCCGCCGATCACCCCTACTGAAGCCTGCGACCCATTGCTCTTCCGTGCCATACACTCATACTCCCGGTTACGTCACTCACGAGACAGGCTGAGCACGCCACGTACCTAGCGATGCCATGAATTGCTCAATCAGCTCAACGACCCGATCGGCAGTGTGACTGGTAGACTCCTGCTCATCGAGCATCAACCACGCAATTCCCGGCTCCTTTCGAAACCAGGTCATCTGTCGTTTCGCAAAGTGCCTGGTGTCCTGTTTGAACCGTCGCACCATTTCCGCCGCATCATACTCGCCGGCAAATTGCGCGGCGAGGTGCCGATACCCCAGTCCCTTCATCGATCCAAGCGCCCGGCTATACCCGCGAGCCAGTAAAGCCCGCGTCTCTTCTACCATGCCATGCGTCAACTGCCAATCGATTCGGGCTTCGATTCGCCGATGGAGCTGCTCTTTGGAACGCTGCAGCCCGATCAGCAATGTGGGGAACGCCGCTGCTTGCGATTGATGATGTGCGTGCAAAGAAGCGAGGGAACAGCCGGCCAGGCGATAGACCTCCAGCGCCCGAATCACTTTTGACTCATCGTTGGGATGCAGCCGTGACGCAGTGACAGGATCCACTCGCACGAGCTCGGCATAGAGGCCTTCGCGCCCCTGCGCGGCCACCAGCGCCATAAGCTCCCGCCGAATGTCCGCATCGGCCTCCGGCGCCTCGCAGATTCCCCGAATCAACGTGCGGATATAGAGCCCGGTTCCACCGACGACCAGAGGAAGCCGGCCATCCCGGATCACCCGATCGATTTCATGTAAAGCATCCCGCTGATAACGCCCGGCATTATAGGGCTCATCCGGATCCACGAGATCGATTAACCGATGCACGATACCCTGCCGTTCTTGCAGCGACGGCTTATCCGTACCGATGTCCATCCCGCGATAGACCTGGCGGGAATCGGCCGTCAGGATCTCCGTGTTATAGCGCCGGGCTATCTGGACCCCGACCGCACTCTTCCCTGTGGCCGTAGGCCCCAGCAAAACGACGAGCGGGCGATGCCGGCGAATCGAGTCGGCCATCATATCGGATTGAGTGGGCATGGTGAGGATCTCAATTCTGCTCGACTACCACCCGACCCGACCAAACAGCTTCTCAAGCTCGTCCCCGGTCAGTTGAAAGACCGTCCGCCGTCCATGCGGGCACGTTTGGATTTTCCCCTCGGCGAGCCAATCCTCGGTCAGCCGCTGGATCTCCGGAAGCCCCATCGCCCGGCCGGCCCGCACCGCACTGTGGCAGGCCAACGAGGCCAGAACGGGACGCACGCGCGCTTCAAGACTGGATGCTTGCCCCCACAGGCTGAGATCCTCCAGCAAATCCTGCAAAAAGGCCGAGGCGTTGATCGGACCGATCCCGAGCGGCACGCTCCGCACGAGGACGGCCGACTTGCCGAACGGCTCGAGTTCGAGACCCAATTTCTCCAGGTCGCCTTGGTAGCGCTGCAGAAGGGCAGCATGAGGAGCGGACAGTTCCACCGACTCCGGGATCAACAACGGCTGCGACGCCATCCCCCGAGCCACCCACGCCCGGTACAACCGCTCAAACAAGACGCGCTCATGAGCCGTATGCTGATCAAGGATGGTCAACGCGCCGCCCACCTGCACAACCAGATATGTGTGGTGAAGCTGTCCGAACGCCACCACATCCGACGAAGGGACACGCACATACGACTCAGCCGCTTCGTTCACAAACGCGAGCTGATCGACTGATGTTGGAAGGCTGCCGATTGCCTGAGGGTCTGCCTGGCCTGTTCCCGCCGAAGGCGCCGCCGCCTGAACGGGAAACCACGCCCGTGACAGTCCCTTGTTGACGACCAACTCTCCAGTCTCTCGCGGGACGAAGGACTCGCCGGCGACCGGCTCGTTTCGACTGAGCGCCTGTCGCACAGCGCGTCTGACCAGCTGGTGGATCGCTTCCTGCTCCGCAAAACGCACTTCACGCTTCGCGGGATGCACATTCACATCCACACGATCCGGATCGACCTCAAGAAACAATACGAACTGGGGTTGCTGCCCCTTGGGGAGAAACGAACCATAGCCTTCGACAATCGCATGGGAAACAGCCGCACTCCTGACCGGTCGGCGATTGACGAAGAGTTCTTGCGGCGTTCGCGAGGCCTTCGCATGGTTCGGATCGATGATGATGCCGCTGAGCCTCGCTCCCGGCTGTCCGGCCTCGACCGGAACGGGACGATCGAGCATGAACCGTGGATAGACCTGGCCGATACGGTCCCGGTCCGTCGCCACAGCGGGATAGTTCAACGTCTCCTGCCCATTACAGATCAATTTGAAATGCACCCCAGGCCAGGCGAGCGCCGCCTGCTGCACGACGCGCGTGATATGGGACGATTCCGTCGGAACAGATTTGAGAAACTTTTTACGCGCCGGCTGATTGTGGAAGAGATCGGTGACTTCGATGCGTGTCCCGACAATCGGAGGAGCATCAAGAACCTGCGGGGTCGCTCCACCCCGCATCTGCAACTCGGTGCCCACCGGATCCGACTGCATGGCTGTGACGAGCCGAACATTCGAGACCGAGGCAATGCTGGGGAGGGCCTCCCCGCGGAATCCCATCGTGCGGATGGACCATAGATCC
>CAZXNN010000502.1:0-2718 GCA_964641915.1 uncultured Nitrospira sp.
GGAATGCTCAATGCGGTATCCTCTGACACTGCCGTACATCTGCCCAAACAAAAAAGTGGGCCTGAGCCCACTTCCAGCGACGGCACCTTAACATGGCCCCCCCCTCAAAGCAAGGGGGACGACCCCGTCAATGCCGCCCAGCGGGAGGCTAGCGCCTCGACAACCGGACCGGGTCGACCGGCCCCGATCACCCGCCCATCCACCTGAACCACCGCAAGGACTTCCACGGTCGTCCCGGTCAGAAACACTTCATCCGCGGTATAGAGCGACTCGACCGGCAGAAATTCTTCACGCACCGGGAACCCCGCCGCCCTCGCCAGGCTCAAGACCACCGTACGGGTCACTCCCGAGAGAATGCGCGGACCTTCAGGGGCGGTCACTACGGTTCCCGATTGAACCGCCATCACATTGCTGACCGACCCTTCCGTAACCAGGCCATCTTTCGCCAGAATCGCCTCAAACACACCGGCCCGCTTCGCCTCTTCACGTGCCAACACATTCGCTAGCAAATTCACGCTCTTGATGTCGCAACGCCCCCAGCGCAAATCCTCACAGGTCTTGGCAATGACGCCGGTCTCCCTAGCCTTCGCCGGAAACGACGCCAACTCTCGAATCGTCATCACCACTGTCGGAGTCACGTTGGACGGAAACGCGTGGTCTCTCGCAGCCACCCCGCGGGTGATCTGGAGATAGACCTTGGCCTCGGCATATCCAGCCGTCCGAACGCCCTGCTGAATCCATTCGGTCCACTGGGCTCTCGTATAGGGCTGAATCAGACTTAGTTCACGCGCACTGCGATCAAGCCGGTTGAGATGCGCATCCAGTTCAAAGGGACGGCCATGATAGGTTCTGATGACTTCATACACGCCATCGCCGAACTGAAACCCACGATCTTCGATCGGTACGGTAGCCTCCTGCCAGGGAAGGAATCGCCCGTTGATAAATGCAATATCCGGCACGGCCATCAACCTTTCCCGGTTGGCGCAACTTGAATCAGGAATATCCGACGATCTTCCGCGGTGAATTTCCACCCCATGCGCTTTTCGAATACCAATTCATGGGTCCCCAGCAGCACCCCCTGAAACTCGAACGTGCGCTGACCGTTTTCGACCGCGTTATTACTGGCGACTCGGAGGAATCGATCATCCACAAGGGTCAAGGCCTTGGTGTTGTAGCTCGGAACCCATTGCTCGCCGCGGGTACGGTCTTCCCACAGATGAATGGTAAACGCTCGCCCAAGGACGGCCTCGATCGCCCGACTCTCTTGGCCTTCCGAGGAGCCCGAGATATTCTCCGCGGCACTATTCATAACTGCCCGCCAGTTCCATAGATCACAATCTCCCTCTCTCCCTCTCAACCCAGCATTACGCCTTTCGACGGGGACCCACAAAAATATCGGCATCCTCGACACGCACCTCATAACTCCCGATGCAATAGCCCCCGCCGTCGGTCCCCTGCCCGCTTCGAATGTCGAAGGCCAGGTCATGCCAGGGACAGGCCACCACATACCCTTTCAATCGACCTTCGTTCAGCGGCCCGCCTTCATGCGGACACAAATTGTGAATCGCATAGAACTTCCCGTCGATATTGAACAGGGCAATGGCCTTGTCATTCACCTTCACCACTTTCGATTGCCCGGGAGCCACTTCGTTCAGTCCGGCAACCCGCTGGAACTCCTCCATACCCGCCTCCTCGATTTCCCCCACACCACTACATGCGCAGGAAATACTTCAGCTCGTCCCCGTTTGCAACACCAACACGCTGGATAAATCCAGGTTCTGTCTGCAACACATATCGCGCCGGCGCCGGCGGCGGACCGAAGAAAGGACAGGGATCTTTCTCGCAGGGGCTCGCGCGCTCGACTGTATGCACTACATGATGGCTTTCGTCGACCCAAATCATATCCACCGGGAATCGAAATTCCTTGGTTCGGACCCGATGGAGCCCATTGGACTCAAAGATATAAAGCATCCCCGTCTTGGGCGGCAACTGATCACGAAACGCGAGCCCGAACAGCAGCTTCTCCGGCGTCTCTGCAACTTCCGCTTCGATCGTTTCGCCATGAGGGAAGGTCACCACAATAATGTCCGTGTCCTTCTGCGGCACCAGAAACATGGACACGCTCATTAAGAGGATCGCCAGCAGGATCATCATAATGATCCGCTTTTTTTTCTGCTCTCGATCGCTCCCGTGAGACTGCCTCAAGCCCATAACATTCGCCCTCGATGTCAATGAAAATTAACTTGCCGGGCTGGGTCTCATGGGCCATATTCCCGTGAATTCTAGGCCTTCTGACCGGAAGCCATTCTGTTGACTTGGAAAAGAATCACAGAATAGACTGGCCTCCTCTCAGCGCACGCACTATGGTCGGGGCGGCGCGATCTTGTCTATATTGTTTGTTGTCTCTGATGTGAGAAGGAGGCGTGGGTCATGGCACTGCTGATTACGGACGAATGCATTTCCTGTGGGGCTTGCCTGCCTGAATGTCCCAACGAGGCGATTTTCGAAACCCGAAGCGATGCTGAGGGCAAGGGCCACCACGTGGGGGACGGTCAGGGCGTGGGCGACAATATCTACATCATCACCCATGATCGCTGCACGGAATGCGTCGGGCACTTCGATGAACCGCAGTGCGCGGCTGTCTGTCCCGTCGACAATTGCTGCATCTCCGATCCGGCCTATCCGGAAACAACGGACGTGTTGATGGCAAAGGCCAAG
>CAZXNN010000503.1:0-2713 GCA_964641915.1 uncultured Nitrospira sp.
GTGACATTGCGCGTGGCATATTCCCGCCCGACCGTCTTGGTGAAGCCGATCACGGCTGCTTTCGACGCGGCATAATTCGCCTGGCCGGCATTGCCCATCACGCCCACGATCGAGGCAATGTTCACGATGCGACCATACCGCTGCTTGGTCATCGGCTGCAAGACCGCCTTGGTGCAATTGAACGTGCCGTTCAAATTGACTTGGAGCACCAGGTTCCAATCTTCTTCTTTCATCCTGAGCAACAGCCCGTCGCGCGTGATCCCGGCATTGTTGACCAGAATGTCGATCTTGCCCCAGGCCTTCATGACCTGCTCGGCCATGACCTTGGTATCATTTGCATCGGCTACGTTCACTTTGACGTTGAGCACTTTCCGGCCCAACGCTTCGATCGCCTTGACGGTCTCTTGAGAGCGGCTGGGGTCCAGATCCGCCACGACGATATCCGCCCCTGCGTGCGCCAACGTTTCCGCAATCGCCCGACCGATGCCCTGTGCCGCCCCGGTTACTATCGCCACTCGTCCTTGCAATGACATCGAATTCCTTTCAGCTGACAAGTACGCACCCTGACAGGAGGCATGATCCCCGTATCAGTGTGGCTCCTGTAGACCTATCAGCTTCCTTTCAAGCTTTGCAGTGTCGCATCCAACGATTTCGGATCATGCACATTCAATAATTTCGCATCCGGAAGAATGCGTTTGATCAGGCCAGTCAACACCGTCCCGGGCCCCACTTCAATAAATGTCGTCACACCCATCTTCGCCATCGCCTGCACCGAGTCTTCCCACAATACCGACGACGGCAGTTGGCGGACGAGCGAAGGCTGAATCTCAGCAGCCCGTCTGATGGGCTTGGCTTCGGCGTTATTAATGAGCGGCGTGGCCAAGTCAGTCCATTGCACGACCGCCAGATCTTTCGACAGCCGGTCTGCAGCAATCTGCATCAACGGGGTATGAACCGGTACACTGACCGGCAACGGGATCGCCTTTTTGCAGCCTTTGGCTTTGGCCAGTTCAATCGCTCGTTCAACAGCGGCCTTTTCGCCGGCAATGACCACCTGGCCGGGCGAATTGAAATTCGCCGCGGCAACCACACCGACCGAGGAGGCCTCGCGGCAGACTTCCCGTACGACATCCGGTGTCAATCCGAGCAGCGCGGCCACCTGGCCGGTGCCCGGCGGTACTGCTTCAGACATATAACGCCCGCGCTTCTGCACGAGCCCGACGGCGTCTCGAAAGGACACACCGCCCGCAGCCACCAGCGCCGAATATTCACCGAGACTGTGCCCGGCCACCGCCACCGGCTTCAGACCCGCCAAGTCCAATGTCTTGAGGGCCGCGATGCTGCTCACCAGCAAGGCCGGTTGCGTATGCTCCGTGAGATTCAGGCGTTCAGCCGGCCCTTCGAAGCAGAGCGCCGCGCTGTCATAGCCGAGCACAGACGACGCCTCGTCATAGACCTGCTTCAGCCTGGGATGGGCATCACACAACGCTTTGCCCATGCCGACCGACTGCGCCCCCTGTCCGGGGAACACCAATCCAATGCCAGAATTCATGGGCGTAGATATCTTAGAAATGGCGTGGAATGTCAACGGGAAAAGTTGCGCAGGACGACTACGTGTCAGCTCACCGCCATTACCATCGGATCAGTGCCGAGGCCCAGGTCAACCCGGCTCCAAATGCGCCTAACATAACGAGCGACCCGTCCTGGACCCGCCCTGCTCGAACCGCCTCGTCCAGTGCGATGGGAATTGAGGCCGCCGACGTATTCCCATAACGTTCAAGATTCACCATCACCTTCTCAAGCGGGAGACCGAGCCGTTCCATCACGGCCTTGAGAATCCGCATATTGGCTTGATGGGGTACGTAGAGATCCAGATCTTCGACCTGCAGCTGGTTTGCTGCCAACGTCTCCCGGGCGATTTCTTCCAGCGTCCGCACGGCGACTTTGAAGGTCTCATTCCCCTTCATCTTGATGAAGTGGGCCCGTTCGGCGACTACCTGCTCGGAGAGTGGCGTACGCGACCCGCCGGCTGGCACGGTGATCAGCTCACAGAGGCTCCCGTCTGACCGCAAATGCGTCGAGAGAATCCCGCGTTCACCATCGCTCGCGCTGACCACCGCGGCGCCCGCCCCATCACCAAACAGGATGCAGGTATTCCGGTCACTCCAATCGGTAATCGCCGACATCACCTCGGAACCGATCACCAAGACATGCCGCATCCCGGTTCGCACATAGGCATCCGCCACCGACAAGGCGTAGACAAATCCACAGCAAGCCGCCGACAGGTCGCAGGCCGCCGCTTTCGTCGCACCCAGTTGATGCTGGACCAGGCAGGCCGTCGCGGGAAGGGGATAGTCGCCCGTGCAGGTCGCAACCAGGATCATATCGAGATCGGATGCCGCAAGACCGGCGGCTTCCAGCGCACGCCGCCCGGCCTGAACCGCGAGATCCGAACAGGCCTCCCCGGACGCCGCGATATGGCGTTCACGAATTCCCGTTCGTTCGCGAATCCAGTCATCGGAGGTCGCCACCATACGCTCGAGCTCCGTATTGGTCATGACTCGAGACGGGGCATACGACCCGGTTCCCGTGATACGGGATTTCATGCAGAGGGCTCCGCAGGCGATGGACTGGCAATACTCTCTTCGATATCCCGTTGAATCAGTTCGTGCACACGCCCTTCGGCCATCCCTTTGCCCCGACGGATGGCATT
>CAZXNN010000504.1:0-2707 GCA_964641915.1 uncultured Nitrospira sp.
TGCGTATTCCGCTCAATCCAGACACTCTTCCAGTCACAAACCAGACACCATCGCGCTTGAATCCAGACACTTTTAATCCGAAGGTGTCTTAAGCCGTATCGGAGCGAAGCGACGCTGGTTTTTGTCTCTGTTGATGTTGCTTTTAAGTCTTTATCTCTGTCAAAGCCGATGCCAATTTTTCGAGTTTAATATTTGGTGTATGAGAGATTCTGGAGAGTTGCCATGGCGTCGCTGAATTCCTTGGGAAGTTCCGCAGGTCTTCCTCCGCACGTGAAAGAATACTGCTCTTTTCCGGTGGTAAAGGAGAATTCGGTATAAGCATCTCCCTCTCGTTTTGGGCAGCCTATCTTTTTCAGTTTGGGACCTACCTGAGCAGCCCATTCCCGAAGTTGACGAAATTCCTCACGGCAAACTCGCCCAGAATCATGGGACAGTTCTTTTGAGTTTGTTTGGGATTTATCGGTGACGGAATGGGAGTAACCTCCGTCATTGAAGACCTGCCAGCGCAGAATTCTCTCGCGACTCCATTCCGAGATTTGGACTGAAAACGTGGGATGACGGTCTTCTCGGGTAACTTTTGCTATTGCCGCTGCGATCATTTCAGCACCCGCGTCCGTCAAAGACTCGTTTTGTCCCGCCCTGTGTATCGTAACGGTGGGAGGATTATTTCCCTTTCCAACCATCGGGTGGGCAGGCCCGTTCTTTTGATGCCGCACTTTTTCAATAGTGTCGTTTAGCCCTTTGATTTCTTCTGGAGTAAGTTTTCCGCAACCAACGAGGCCCGACCCTTCGCCCTTCCGAGATCTATCGCGTTGAAAAAATGCCTCATACGAGCCATCGACGTAAACCATCGTTTCCGATAGATAGCCTTCCCAGTTGCCTTGTGACACCCTAAGCCACTCTTGGCGCTCGGAGGCCATAAGGCTCATTGTCCCACTCATGCACAACAATGCCAGGGTCAAAGGTAAGTGAATTTTCTGCATGCCCTATTGTATTAATATCGGACCTTCCATTTATCGAATGGAAGCGCCTCGAAGCGCAATCTTGTGAGCGTTGTGAAACAGCCGATCACAGATGGCGTCAGCCAACGTCGGATCTCCAATGTTCTGATGCCACTCTTTAAGCGGGCATTGGCTGGTCAAGATTGTTGATCCCGCCCCATAGCGATCTTCGATAATTTCCAACATGTCTTTCCTCTCAGTGTCCGCCAATGGCGTGATCAGAAAGTCGTCGATGATGAGCACCGCCACCTTCCCCAGTTTCTGGATTGTTTTCAGATGGCTTCCATCCCCGCGCGCTTGTTGAAGTGTGGCGAACAAGCGTGGCGCCCGCATATAGGTGACGGTGTAGCCGGCGCGAGCGGCCAAGTTGCCGAGAGCGCAGGCAATGAAACTTTTGCCAACGCCGGTGGGGCCCGTCAGCAACACGGAGCGATGATCAACGATCCATTGCGGCGAAGATAATTCGATCATGGTTTGTTTGTTCAAACCTCGAGGATGGGTATAGTCGATATCCTCGAGTGCGGCGGCTTGTTTGAGCTTGGCGTTGTGCAGTAGCCGTTTGAGTTTCTGATTATCGCGGTTGGTCTTTTCATCTTGTACCAGAAGCCCGACAAACTCGGCATGAGAGAGTTCGGCGTGCTGGGGGCTTCCCAGCCGCTCGTTGAAGCCTCTGGCCATGCCGTAGAGTTTGAGGGCGTTCATGGTTGTTGTGGTTTGTTCGGTGAGCATGTTTTTATTTTCTCCTTTGGGATGTTCATCCCATTCAGTGGTAGTACTCCCCTCCACGGATGTTCTCGTGAGGAGGCAAAGAGGATGCGGCGGCTGCGGGGCCGTCGTTCTGCTGATCCAGTGATTTCTCCAGGATCAAACGCAGCGACTTAAACGAGACGGCGTTGTAGCGCAGCGCTCGTTCACACGCCGCTTCAACGCGGGCCACCGGATAATTTTTCGCCAAGCGGAATACGCCCAGGCAGGCGCGGTACGCCTGCTCTGGTATCGCCTTGGCTTTGATGAGTGCCTCGACAAAGCCCACCGTGGAAGGGCCGGTCTTGGCAGCCCAAGCAGTGATGCGGGCCGGATTCCATTCGGCATATTTCTGGTGATCTGGCGGCATGTGTTCAACCAAAGTGGAGTGGCGGTGCCTTTCGAAACTCCGTGGATGCGCGGCGATGCGCTCGCCTTTACGCAGAACCTCCACCAACGTTGCACTGACACGCACGTCCACCTCCTCGCGCAGATACCGGTAGGGAACGCTGTAGTAGTGGAAGTCCACGGCAATGTGGTAGTCGATATTGACAGTGGCCTTGCGCCATTCGGCAAACTCATACGATTTTCCCGGAAGCGGTTTGGCCACCAGACGGTCCACTTCTTCAAACATTTGCCGCCGCGATTTCTTGAGCTTGCGCATCAACCGGTCATTGAGTTTTTCCAGAAGCTCTCGTATCGCCGCGTTCATCTCCGCCAGAGTGTGAAATGTTCGGTGCCGCAGCGCGGCCAGAATCCACCTTTGGGCGACCAACACGCCCGCCTCGATTTTTGCTTTGTCTCTTGGCTTCAGAGGCCGCGTGGGAATCAAGGCGACGCCGTAATGCTCCGCCATCTCGGCGTAAGTGGAGTTGATTTCGGGTTCGTACCGGCAAGGCTTGGTCACCCCGCTTTTCAGGTTGTCCCCGGTCACAATGCGGGGGACGCACCCGAAATACTCA
>CAZXNN010000505.1:0-2704 GCA_964641915.1 uncultured Nitrospira sp.
TTCCGAATTAACCCCGTCAGCATGCATCGTGGCCAGTCAACCTGCAAGCATTACACTCTGCATGCAGAGCGTAATTTGTACACTATCCTGGTCAGATGAAGACCTACAAGAATTGATCAGCCCTGAAGCTTCTCTCCGGCCGGCCAAAATGAGTGCCGGCCTCGATCTTCGATCCTGATTCAATAGCGCTCAACCTTGCCTCCCATACGGCGAGGACAGCTTGTTTCTCATCGAAATAGTCATACCTATCGTAGTGCTTCGCTTGCACGCCGCTAAGTCCATGCGAAAGGACCTGAGCACGGTAGTCGGCGCTTACACGCATCGCCGCCATCATCGTCTCAACGGTGCGGCGTACATCGCGCACATCGAATGGCTCACCGCCCAAACAGTCGCTGATTTCTGTGATTCGCTTGCTGACCGTCGTCTCCGCAAGCGCGACGCGCCCGCCGGACGAGAAGATCGGACAATTGGCCGTATCGGGCTGTCGTTCCTCCGTTTTTGCACGAGCGAACTCCCTCTTTACGGCACGCGCTGCCAGATGCGCAACAATCGACGACGCCCGTGGCCCAAGAGGAAGAAGATGCTCGCGGGCTGTGGGGCGCCGCCCCTTCCCGTCAAGTAGCGAGAGCGTGGATGTTTCGGGATCGAAATCCTTGACTCTTGCCCGCAGGAGCTGGGCGATTCGTTGCCCGCCGGCAAGGAGGGCAACAATTAGTGCGTAGTCGACGTTCTCAGACCCCAGTAAATCCGATCGGCCAACACGGCGCAGATGCCCGAGGTAAGCCCGCAGCTCATGCGCGGACAGGGTCCGAGCGCGTGTCCGGACAGGAATGGCGGGAATGTCGGTCACCGGATTGTGCTCAATCTCAAAGCCGACGAGCTCGCTTGGTAGCTTTGCATCGAACGGTGACTTTTTTGCCACGCTATATGCCGCTCCGAGATAGCTCCGCAGCAAACCGGCGGTGCGCTCGTTGCCGCGCTCTCGGACCTGACGAATGACCGTCGCGATCTGTCGGGCATTTAAGTCTCGCGCCGGCCTATCGGCGACGTCCGCATGGGGGAAGACGTGACACTTGAAGACCGAGCGTGCGGCAGACGCGCTACTTCGCTTCCCCCCGCGCTCAAGAAGCGCAACGTAAGCATCGCAGAGCGCCCTGAGAGTATGACGCGCGCGTTCTTCAGCCCGCTGCTGCGCCTGCTGTCGGCCTTCCCGCTCAGACTGCGCGGCCGCCTGTCTAGCCTCCTCTTCAGACTCAAGGTGCTCTCGGATGTTACGGATCCCGGACTGGTAGACCATCGAGAGCTCGCCAGCCTTGCTACGGGCTGCGGCCAACGTCAGGCCATGCCGCCCGGACTCGTCGTATTGTCCAATCGGAAGGGAGTCGCGACGGCCGTCAGGCAGCGTGTATCGGAAGTAGGCGACGATCGCACCTGACGAGGTGCGACGGAAGAGCAACACCCCAGCGCCACGCCCCGATCCTGCCGGCCCATCCGACAGCCACTCCCCGGATTTCGCCGCCTGCAGCTCCTTGACCTTGAGTCCCATACTTCCTCCGATTACTTGCCAATCGCATTATTCCGGTTGCCGTTTGGTTGCCGTTCGGCGCTGGCTTACATCGGAACAATCCGGAACACCTCGGAAGAAGAATATTACTAATTATCTGTTTTATTGCGTGTTATTTCTCACGAACCGGAACAATATGGACAGTATCGGAACACCTGAATCTTTATATTTATTGACTCTTAATCAATTGGTCGTAGGTTCGAATCCTACTGCCCCCACCAACGAATTCAAGCGCTTAGGCCAGTTCTCGCGAACTGGCCTTTTTGCTTTTGGGCGTTTGGTTGCCGTTCGTCTGGCGCGACGAACTGGACTCCGATCGACCGCTCAAAGCCGCTCCGCGGGGACAGCGCGGCATCGAGCGCCAAACTCGCAACGAACGTGCTGACACCCTCCTTCACCAGGAAGCCAAGCGAGTCGATGAGCCGCATGACCTTGACAAGCTGGCGCAAGAGATGGGGTTTTGCCGGTGTGATGGACATTCACGGTCTCCGCGCGATGGCGTCGATCTCTGCGAGGGCACGCCGATCGACGGGAAAGGTCTGTACCGCTCAACGTGCTCGATGGCCTCCCGCAAACCGAGCTTGACACTCTCTAACGCTGCTTTCGTGCCGGTCAGGCTGCTGCAATTTCCGGCGCTCTCCGCACCACAGGCGCACCCGCGGCACGGGCCTTCCACAGGTCATAGGCGGCCTGCTGCGCAATCCAGGCGTCTGCACTGCCTCCGTTCTCCACGCCAAGCCAACCTTCCAGGCGCCACGCCATTTCCGGCGAGATTGCAGCGCGTCCGTTCAGCACACGAGACAGCGCAGCGCGGGTCACGCCAAGTTGCGTGGCGGCGTCGGTCACGGTCAGGCCCAGAGCAGGAAGAACATCCTCCCGGAGCGTTTCGCCAGGGTGCGGCGGGTTGTGCATCCTCGTCATGGTGCTGCCCTCAGCATTTGGTCAGGCGCTGCGCTCCAGGCGCACCACCGCGCGGCTTCCAGTCGCCTCGGCATAGCGGGCCAGCGTGCGCATGCTCGGCATGGTGCGGCCACTCTCCAGGCGAGCGATGGTGGATTGCGTCGTGTGCATGCGCTCGGCAAGCTCGGATTGGGTCAGGCCGGCGCGGGTGCGGGCGGTGATGAGTTCGCGGGCAAGCTC
>CAZXNN010000506.1:0-2700 GCA_964641915.1 uncultured Nitrospira sp.
GTCGGTCGGAGGCGGCTCAGCCTGCAATCCAGCCGTCCGGGGTTCTGTTGACTCGCCGGTTGCCTGGGCGGGTGTTTGCGCAACCGGTACGGTGACCCACAGGGCTTTGAAATACAGCTGATAGGCCAGGAAGATGATCAGGCCTACGGCCAGGGGAATGAGGACATGTTGGATGTTGCGGCGATACATGGTGATTAGGGTGGCTCAGTGTAACACCTGAGAAGAAGCGGGCCAAGAAATCACCATATAACTGACGACCGGTCAGCGCGATGCCGGCGAGCAATCGGTGATCGCCGGAGGACTTCATTGAGTGACTTGCGGCGGTATGCTACGATCCCGTCCAGTTATGGAGCCTCCCGCCGAGTCCAGCTTGCCTGCGACGTTTCACGAGTGGCTCGATCGCCTTGCGCGGCCGATTGAGTTTGCGACGAAGGACGATTGCGCCCACGCCGGGGCCGTGAAGAATCTCAGCAGCTTTGTGTCGAGTCAGGTCCAATCCGCCCTCGCTCAGGAATGGATTCCTCCGGCTATTGAGTCGCGTCTGCGTTCGCTCCGCGAACTCTTCATCGATTTCCAGCAGGCGCTCCCGATCGACGAACAGCAGCGGCGGCTGCAAGCGGCCTGCGCGATTCTCGGCCGGCTGCGTGAGGCGGCGCCTGAGACCGTGCCCACCCGTGCTGAGCAGAGCGATGACGCGGCCTCATCTGCGGGATCGACGCGAGGGGATATTTGGAATCTTCCCATCCAGTTTGTGAAAGGCGTCGGGCCGAAACGGATGGCCCTGTTGCAACGGCTCGGAGTGGCGACAGTAGAGGATGCCTTGTGGACGATTCCCTGGCGTTACGAAGATCGATCCGTGATGACGCCCATCGGCAACCTGGTTCCGGGCATGGTCACGTCGATCTGCGGCACGATCGCGAAATGCGAAGCGAAGCGTACAAGGAATCGCCGCCTGTCCGTGCTGGAGGTCGGTGTCGAGGATGAGACCGGGAAAATGCAGGTAGTCTTCTTCAATCAGGCCTATCTTGAAGATGTATTGGCGGTCGGGAAAGTGGTCATGATGAGTGGCCGCGTCATCGCCGGAAAGCAGGGGTGGATGGTCCCGCGCATGGACGTGGCGCAGTATGAAGTGGTGGGCGAGGCGGCGGAATCGGCGCTGCATGTGGGCCGCATTGTGCCGATCTACCATGAGACGAAGGGCTGGACTTCACGGCAGTCGCGCGTGCTGGTGAAGGGATTGCTGGATGAGTATGCCCGGGAATTGCGCGATCATCTGCCGGTGCCCCTGCGAGCCCGCCAACGGCTGATTCCGATTCAAGAAGCCATTCAAGATGTGCACTTCCCCAAAGCCGAGGCAGATGCCCGACTGTTGGCGCAAGGCAAGACCGCGGCACATCGCCGCCTCGCGTTCGAAGAATTGTTTCTACTGCAGATGGCTTTGGCGACCAGGCAACGGTCAGTGCAGCAGCAGCCGAAGGGGCTCAAGTTCAATCCGCGGGCGCCGATCGTCGACAAGTTGAGCCGCTTGTTGCCGTTCCGCTTGACGACCGCGCAGGATCAAGTCATTCGCGAAATTTATCGAGACATGATCTCGCCCAAGCCGATGAACCGGTTGGTGCAGGGCGATGTAGGCTCCGGAAAGACTGTGGTGGGGCTCCATGCCATCGTGATGGCCTGTGGCTCCGGTTACCAGGCTGCGCTCATGGCGCCGACGGAAATTCTGGCTGAGCAGCACTATCGCAATCTGAAAGGCACGTTGGAGGCGCTGGGACTGAGCGTCGTGCTGCTGCGTGGAAGCGATAAGGCGGCGGTGAAGAAGGCACAAGCGGCGCAGCTTGCCTCCGGTGATGTGCAAGTCGCGATCGGGACCCATGCCTTGATCCAGAAGGGCGTGGCCTTCAAGAACCTCGGACTTGCGGTCGTGGATGAACAGCACAAGTTCGGCGTGATGCAGCGAAAGAATTTGATCGACAAAGGGTACAAGCCGGATGTGCTCGTGCTCACGGCGACGCCGATCCCGCGCACGCTGGCCATGACGGTCTATGGCGATCTGGATGTGTCCGTCATCAACATGCTGCCTCCCGGCCGCCGGCCGGTGCGGACGTTCCTCTTCGGCGATGCCCAGCGACGCCGGGCTTATCAAATTCTCAAGGATGAATTGCGGAACAAGCGGCAGGCCTATGTCGTCTATCCGTTGGTCGAGGAATCAGAGAAGACGGATTTGCAGGCGGCGATTCAAGGGGCCGAGCTGCTACAGAACGGTGAGTTTGCTGAGTTCAAGGTCGGGTTGTTGCACGGACGCATGAAGTCGGCGGAGAAAGAGGCGGTGATGGCTGACTTCAAGGCCGGCAAGATCCAGTTGCTCGTCGCCACCACCGTGATTGAAGTCGGTGTCGATGTGCCGAACGCGACGATTATGATGATTGAGCATGCCGAGCGCTTCGGCCTGGCACAACTGCATCAACTGCGTGGCCGGGTCGGGCGGGGCGCGGAACAGTCGTACTGTTTGCTGATGGCTGCGGGACTGGGGCGTAATCGTCCGACGCTGGGGCGGCATCCGCTCGGCGGGGATGAGCCGCAGTCCAACGCGCGAGAGCGGCTGGATGCTCTGGTGCAGTCGAACGATGGTTTCGTGATTGCGGAAGAAGATTTGCGCATCAGGGGCCCGGGCGAGTTCTTCGGGTTTCGCCAGTGGGGCAT
>CAZXNN010000507.1:0-2700 GCA_964641915.1 uncultured Nitrospira sp.
GATCTTCCTGTGCCGGTGCTCGATTTGAACGATGTCGCGGGTGTCGCGGCCCTCATCATCAAGCACTTCCCGCGCGTCACACATGAATTGGAACCGTAAAGCGACGCTGATTCTGGCCCTGATCGCCGGAGCATTCGTCTTCGGCGGGATTGCAATTCCCCTGACCAATCACCCGAAGTTCTGTGCCAGTTGTCATACCATTACGCCCTCGTATGACAGCTGGGTGACGTCGTCTCATAAAGAAGTGACCTGTGTGGCCTGCCATGTCCGTCCCGGCCTTGAAGGGTGGATTCATGACAAAGCATGGAATGGGACGAAGGATTCGATGATTCATCTGTTCGGCACGCCGACCGATTCCCACAATCTTCAGGCGAAGGTGGAGTCGGATGTCTGTTTGGGTTGTCACCGGAACATCCTGCGAGTCTCGGAGATCGCCACGCGGGATCTGCCTCCGCCTGTGAAGGACGTGGGGCTGGTGATGAGCCACCGGGCGCATATGGAGGCCTTCAGTGTGAGGGGACAGGGCGAGGGGTGCACCACATGCCATTCAGGCGTGGTGCATGACAAACCGATCAAGGGCTATCCGATCGTGATTCCTCGCGGCCACGTATCTGCGGACAGCCAGCCCTGGCATCCCGATCGTCCCGAAGGGTCGTATCTTCGTACCAGGGCCTTGTCCGACTGTTTCCGTTGTCATGACGGGAAGCAGGAGTATCAGGGGAAGCCGGTCAGCCGGAAGTGCGAGACGTGCCATATCCCTGAAAAAATCAGTGCGGCCTTATTGTTCAATTGAGATCTGAGACTTTTGCGATGGCGTCACCCGTTCTTGAAGTCCGCAACCTGACCAAAACGTTCGGCGACTTTACGGCCGTCAACGGCATTTCGTTCGCCCTGCACCCAGGTGAGATCCTCGGGGTCTTAGGGCCGAACGGCGCGGGCAAGACGACGACGATGCACATGCTGCTCGGCCTCATTACGCCCACGTCCGGGACGATCTCGATGTTCGGGATGGATCTGGAGACCCATCGGGAGGCGATTTTACAGCAGGTCAATTTTTCATCCACCTATATGTCGATGCCGCAATCGCTGACGGTCGAGGAAAATTTATGGGTCGTGGCCAGGCTCTACGGCCTGCACGACGTGCAGCGAAAAATCGATGACATCGTGAAGAAGTTGGAGATGGGGGAGTTTCGGCACAAGGTGACGCGCAAACTGTCATCGGGGCAGATGACCAGACTGACGCTCGCGAAGGCCTTTCTGACTGAGCCGAAGATTTTGTTTTTGGACGAACCGACGGCCAGCTTGGACCCTGATATCGCGCATAAAATTCGAGCGTTACTGAAGGACGAACAACGCGCCTCCGGATTGAGCGTCCTCTATACCTCGCACAACATGCGGGAAATGGAGGAAATGTCGGATCGTATTATCTTCCTCCAAAAAGGCAATCTGGTAGCGGAGGGAACGGCTGCTGAGATTGTCATTCGGTTTGGTCAGACGGATCTCGAAGACGTGTTTTTAAAGTTGGCCAGAGAATCATAGCGGCCCCGCAAGGCGGGGAAGGAATGGAGCGCTCATCATGGTAGAGATAGCCATCTCGTTTGTACTGGGGTTGGTGCTGGGCGGATTCGGAGTGAGTGCCTGCTGGGGGCTCTTCTGGTCGGTCTTTGCGCTCGTGGGCGTGCTGCGCGGCACCAGTAAGTGGCAAGTGGTGCGGGCCAGCCTCACCGCGGGATTAGTTCCTCTCCTGATGGTACTGACGGTGGTGTGGGGGATGGATAGCGCGCGCGTGGGCACCTGGCCTTTTCTGCTGGGAGTGGCGGGAGTCCCGGTGACGCTGCTCGGATTGGGTCTGAGAAAATTACCGGACGGCACGCGTGTCGGCGAGCGGCTCGTCGGCGGGGCGCAGACGATGATGGATACGATGTTGGGACGGCATGGGGATTGCGGGGGTTGCGGAGGGTGTGGCGAAGAACATCACCACTAGGATTTCATGAAGCTCCATCGAATTACTGCCATCGTATTCCGCCATCTGTATCTCTATCGCCGGAGTCTGCCCCGGATTATGGAGATCTTCTACTGGCCTTTTCTGGATCTGGTTATATGGGGTTTCATCACGCTGTATCTCGCGCGGTTTCAGACACAGGTCCCCGGCTTTGTGACGTTTTTTCTCGGAGCTCTGATTCTCTGGGATGTCCTGTTCCGGTCTCAGCAGGGGATCACCATTTCGTTTCTCGAAGAACTCTGGTCCCGCAACCTGATGAATCTGTTTGCGAGTCCGCTCAAGCCGAGCGAGTTTCTGGCTGCGACGATGATCATGAGCATCTTCAAGGTGGTCTGCGTCTCGCTGGTGATGGGGCTCTGCGCCTGGTTGTTTTACGATTACAGTATTCTGATTATCGGGCTCTGGCTGCTACCGTTCGTGCTGAATTTAGTCGTGACAGGTTGGGTTATCGGTGTGTTTACGACCTCGTTGATCATGCGGTTTGGACAGGAGGCTGAGGTGCTGGCCTGGAGCATGGTGTTTCTCTTTCAACCGATCTCCTGCGTGTTCTACCCGATGGATGTCTTGCCGGCCTGGCTGAAGCCGGTCGCCTGGGCCAATCCGGCCGCGCATGTCTTTGAAGGGATGCGCGGCGTGCTCAGCCAGTCCGGTCAGCCGGTTGAGCATCTTGGCTGGGCGATCGGGCTGAATCTCCTGTT
>CAZXNN010000508.1:0-2699 GCA_964641915.1 uncultured Nitrospira sp.
GGCACGTCGATGGCACTGCAGACCCTGCACGGGGTGGAGGATCTGGACATCCAGGGCCTTTTTGTCGAGCATCGCTCGACCGATATCAATCGCTGTGACCTTAGATGTGCGTGCGATGCTGATTCTCCCGATATAACTGTTGTCGAAGTATATAAGATTCCACAGGGGGCGGCAACAAATTTGCCAGCATGGCCCCGCGCTGAATGCGGTGTCTGATATCCGAGGCAGAAATGGGAGAGGGCGGAAGCGGCAAGCAAATGGTCGTCTGTCCGGACGGGAGCGGCAGGTCAAGCCGATTGAGCGCTCCGGTATCCAGCGGTGCCAGCTGGTTGGGGCTGATGTGTCGAAGAAAGGGCAGTGTGGTCAAGCTCTGGAACGACTGCCCCGGCCTGGAGATGACCACGAATGAGCAGGCGGCCAGCAGCGCATCGGGTTCTCTCCAGCTGGGCAGATCGAGGAAGGCATCCAGGCCGATCAGGAAATACATCAGGGTATCCGATCCGTACCGGCGCTGAAGTTCACGGACGGTATCGATCGAGTAGGATTTCCCCCGGCGCGCGATTTCGATATCGGAGAGCTCGAATCCAGGCGTGTCGGCGATGGCGAGACGCGCCATTTCATATCGGTGGTGGGCCGGGGCGAGGGCTCCGTCTTGCTTGTGCGGAGGATCTCCCGTTGGAATGAACAGAGTCCGGTCGAGGGCTAGGATCTCATGCGCCTTTCGGGCGATGGCCAGATGGCCGTTGTGAATGGGATTGAAGCTGCCGCCGAAGAGGCCAAGGCGCATAGGTCGTGCTAAGTGCTGAGTGCTCAGTCCTGGGGGGCTGAATTCTGAATCGGATGAACGCATAACTCAGTATTCAGGAGCCAGTACTAGAGAATGACCAGGTTGTCGCGATGGATTACTTCGTCATATTCCTGCGGCCCGATCTGTTGCTGGATGTCCTGCGTCTTCAGCCCTTTCATGCGGCCCAGCAGTTCTGAGGAGAAATTCACGAGACCCCTGGCAAACTCTTTTCCGTCCTGATTGATACAGCTGATCGGATCGCCCGAGTCGAATTGCCCGGTGACCTCAATAATTCCTGACGCGAGCAGGCTCTTCCCCCGCAGCGTCAGCGCGTCGACGGCTCCCTGATCGACCCGGACGTGTCCGCGCGGGCGAAGGGTAAAGGCGATCCAATGCTTGCGGCTGTTCAGGCGGCGCTCTTTCGCGAGGAACAGGCTCCCGCCGGGCTCCCCTTTCAAGACCTTCGGGAGCAACCCGGGCTGTTGGCCGTTGACGATCAACGTGGCGACGCCGTACTCACCGACCTTCTTTGCCGCTCGGACTTTCGTGGCCATGCCTCCGGTGCCCTCGAAGGTGCTGGAGGCGCCGGCTTTGCGTTCGACTTCTTCGGTGATCTCGGTAATGAGGGGAATCAGCGTGGCGTCGGGATGTTTTCGCGGATCATCCGTGAACATGCCGTCGACATCCGACAGGATCACGAGCAGGTCGGCGTCAACCAACTGTGCGACTTGTGCGGCGAGCGTATCGTTGTCGCCGACGCGGATTTCTTCGACGGCCACGGTATCGTTTTCGTTGATGATCGGCAGGACGCCGAAGCCGATGAGGGCCGTGAGGGTGTAACGGGCGTTGAGAAATCGGCGGCGGTCGGCGAGGTCCTCGTGGGTCAGTAAAATCTGGGCGACGTGAATGCCGAGCGGCTCAAACGCTTTTTCATAGGCCCACATCAGCCGGCTCTGTCCGATGGCGGCGGCGGCCTGTTTGATGGGGAGACTCTTCGGATATTCTTTGAGCTGCAGTTTTTTGATGCCGGAAATGATGGCGCCGGACGAGACGACCAGGATTTCTCGTCCGTCTGCGCGTAAGGCGGCGATTTCGCCGGCCAATCGATCGATCTGCTCGGGGCGCAATCCGGTCTCTCGAGAGGCGATCAGGCTGCTCCCGACTTTCACAACGATGCGTGTAGCTTGCTTTAGGAGTTCGTCTCGCACGGTGTCGTCCTCAGGGACTCGACTTGTTTCCCGACATACGCGATGAGTTCGGTGAGTCCTTCGCGGGTCGCGGCCGATATGGGAAAACACTTGTATTTATGCTTCTTGCAGTAGGCTTGGAGCTGGCTGAGCCGTTCTGACGTACCGCTGATATCGGTCTTGGTAGCGACGACGGCAAAGGGTCGCTGATTCAGCGATTCGTCGTAGGCATCCAATTCCTGCCGCATGACCTCCAGGCTCTGGACCGGTTCATCCGGCGTCCATTCGGACACATCCACGAGGTGGAGGATCATCGCGGTGCGTTCGATGTGCCGGAGAAACTGAAAGCCGAGCCCCTTACCCTCCGAGGCGCCTTCGATCAATCCGGGAATATCCGCGACGACAAAGCTGCGGTCTGTTCCCCAGCGGACGACGCCGAGGTTCGGAATCAGCGTCGTGAAGGGATAGTCGGCGATCTTTGGGCGCGCGGATGAAATGGCGGCGATGAGGGTCGATTTACCGGCGTTCGGAAAGCCGACGAGCCCGACGTCTGCCAGAAGTTTGAGCTCGAGGCGGAGGTGCTTTTCTTCGCCCTCGGTGCCGTGTTCGAAGTGGGTCGGTACGCGGTTCGTGGGGGTTGCAAAGTGGCTATTGCCGCGTCCGCCGCGTCCGCCATGAGCAATGACGACGCTCTCTCCGATGGTGACCAGATCGGCCAGGACTTC
>CAZXNN010000509.1:0-2685 GCA_964641915.1 uncultured Nitrospira sp.
GCGTGATGACATGCAGATCGTCAATGGGAACAAGAATTGGAATGGGTCCGTAAATGGAGTGTCACCAAGCTATTTGACGATCCGTGACTGGTCGTTTACCAGTGGCGGCCCATTTACGCAGGCCGATTTGGATGCCGCGGTGCGTGTGGCGCTGGTCGGCCAAACCGTAGTGGAAAATCTGTTTGAGGCAGGTGAGGAGCCGGTCGGGTCCGTCATTCGGATCAAGAATGTGCCGTTTCGTGTGATCGGGGTGCTGGCGCCGAAGGGCCAGTCCGCTCAAGGATCGGATCAGGACGACATCGTGTTTATCCCCTTCAGCACCGCGGAGCGGAAAGTCTTTGGGACGCAGTTCATCGGATCGGTTGGGGCCTTGTTTGCCACGACGGAGCGGCAGGATGATCTGTTTGCTGCGGTCGACCAGATTCGTGAGTTCTTGCGGGCGCGGCACCGCCTCCAGGCCGAACAAGGCGACGATTTCACGATCCGTACGCAGGTCGATATCGGCAAAGTGCAGGAAGGGACGAGTCAGACGTTGACGGTCATGTTGCTCTCCATCGCGGCGGTCTCGCTCCTTGTCGGCGGGATCGGCATCATGAATATTCTATTGGTGTCGGTGACCGAACGGACGCGGGAAATCGGCGTCCGAATGGCGGTCGGTGCCAAGCGGCGGCATATTCTCATGCAGTTCTTGATCGAAGCAATGACCTTGAGTGTGGTCGGCGGGACGCTTGGAATTGTCGTCGGGGTGGTGGGTGCGAGGCTGACGACCGTTATCGCGGGATGGCCGACGATAATCTCCGGTAATACAGTGGTGGCTGCGTTTCTCTTCTCGCTCGCAGTGGGTCTCTTCTTCGGTCTCTATCCAGCCCATAAAGCGGCACGCCTCAATCCGATCGACGCGTTACGCTACGAGTAGCGATCGTATCAAATCGAATATCGTCTTCATATGCAGGTTGTCCGCGGGGACGTCGCGGATGCGGACTCTGTTGTGGCTACGCGGCTTGTGACGAGGGGGCCGTGTGGGCCGGTTCAGGGGAATCCAGCACGTTATCAATAGCCCGTTCCGGCGTGACATTCACTTGGTTTGAGAGGTCAATGACGAGAGGGTTCGGTGTCTCAGTCCCGCTCGGTGTGTGGGTAATCGTGACGACGGGCCGGTGCAGGGCTGATGGATTCAGCTCAGTCACGACCGCTTGTTCTTTGGTGTTCAACCGCACGCGGCTGTGGACCGGATAGATGCCGATCAGTTTGATGAATCGCGAAAGAACCATCTGGTCGAAGGCTCTATCCTGGGCTTCCCGAAAAATCCGTTGGAGCGCTTGATGGGGCGCGAGCGGTGAGGCCCCGCCAAATCCGGTAATGAGCTCATCGTAGTAATCCGCAATCATCAGGATGCGTGATCGTTCCGACGTAAACTCGCCTTTGGTACCTTGGGGATATCCTGAGTCATCGAGACGGATGTGATGTTCCCCGATCATCTGCAACACTTTGGTCTCAAAGCCCCCCTGTCGTTCGAGGGCGAGAACGCCTAACCGCGGGTGCGACTGAAGAATCTGTTTGTCCTGTGCGGATAGCGGGCTGGAGGTGTTGGCGCTTCTCTGGATAATCGGCGCAGAAATCTGGAGCAGGCCGATATCGTGAAGCAGGGCCGCCAAGGCCAGTTCCTGGAGTTCGAGCGGGTTATAGCCGAACGATTGTCCGACGATGAGGGCTAAGGTGCAGGTGGACAGGGCATGCTGGCTGAGCGATGAGTCACCTGCCCGCTGCTGGCTGAGAGCCATGAAGATGGCCGAGTTAGGGAGGGTTCGGGTGACGATCGTGACTTCTTGGACGGCTTCTGCTGCCAACTGAGGATCAACGGATCCCTGTTCTGAAATGGACGAGAAGACCGAGTGAACGGATCGCTCCAGTTGCTTTCTGGCAACCAACGCTTGGGCATACTCTTCATTCAGTTGTGTTAACGGCTTGGGAACTGGCTTCGATGGAGGTGTCTGTGGAGTCAGCGTGATCGCTTGCGAAGAAACCGGCTGGTCGAGGTCAATGGATGTTTGAACATCATCCCCGCGGGACAGATCAATGACGATCTGTTTGGCTCCGGCGCGGCGCAGTTTTTCAATCTGGATTGCCTGTTCGATGAGCAGCGAGCGCCGGAGGAACGGCGATTGAAACCAGGAGAGGTCGATTTTGGCGACGTACATCCCGCGGCGCAGTTGATCGATCGAAATCGTTTTTGTGGCCATGCGTATAGGCAAGAAGAATAGTTGAAAGAGTTCACCTCCTTATCGGTCGAGTCTGGTGGAATCTGAAGAGGGGTGCTGAGGTATCTTGGGGTCGCTATCGGGAGGCCAGGGAGAGGGCAATCTGGATGCGGGGATGGGTTCGATCGACATCCTTATAAAGATGGGTTTCCACAATCCGATTATCATTGAGGCCGATCCCCTCGCAGAGGGCATCTTGGGCGATTTTGAGTCCGCCGTCGACATCGCGTCTGAGGGGCGAGATGAAATAAAACCGAATGGAGAGGGCGAGAGGTTCCGATTGAAGCCGATGCATCAGCGCTCGTTTGTGGGGAGATTGAGACAAGGCCAGCCAGAGCTGCTGCCCGACATGCTGCTTATACGTTCGACCTGCCGAAGACAGGACCCGGCGGCCCTGAACCGTAGCGTACTGATGGTTGATGCTGGG
>CAZXNN010000510.1:0-2679 GCA_964641915.1 uncultured Nitrospira sp.
GTGGTAACCGGAAAAATCGCTGACGTTCCTTGTGCCGGCGTCTTTGTCGCCATTGGCCATCGACCCAACACTGCGCTCTTTGCAGGGCAGATAGACATGGATGAAAAGGGCTATATCCGGACGCAGCGCGGCACCGCCACCAATGTCCCTGGCGTCTTCGCCGCCGGCGACGTGCAGGACTCGACCTATCGCCAAGCCGTCACCGCCGCAGGCTCCGGCTGCATGGCCGCCATCGATGTTGAACGACTTTTAGAAACAACAGCCCATAACCTCTGAGATTCCTGGGGATGCTCAAAATAGACGTCCAACTAGGCCGCAGGCGAGACAAACACCGGAGGCGTACCCTCAGAGGTACGTTGAGGATTTTGGCGAGCCGAGAACGACGTTGGCGGCTATTTTCAGCATCCCACTAGCAACATGCGCTGCGCCATCGTCCACTACCACGAACTTGCCCTCAAAGGTCGCAATCGCGACTACTTCGAGGATCTCCTGGTTCGCAACATCCAGTTGGCCCTCAGCGATCTTGGGGTCAGACAGGTCGAAAATCTTCGCAGCCGCATCCGGGTGATCCTTCCGTCAGAAGCCAACCGTGACATCATTCGCCTGCGGCTGTCCCGCGTCTGCGGCATTGCGAACTTTTCACTGGC
This sequence comes from uncultured Nitrospira sp., assembly GCA_964641915.1. Taxonomy (GTDB): domain Bacteria; phylum Nitrospirota; class Nitrospiria; order Nitrospirales; family Nitrospiraceae; genus Nitrospira_D. The sequence continues at coordinate 648 of CAZXNN010000510.1, forward strand.
CGACTCCGTGCCGCTCGATCTGGCGCACCCCAACTTCGAGGCCCTCAGCGCGGCCATTATTGACGAGCTTCGAACGAAATCCTATTCAACCTTCCGCGTGACGGCGAAGCGCGCCGATAAGCGCCTGCCGTTGACTTCAATGGACGCGGAACGCATCGTCGGCGCTGCCATCCACGAACAGACGGGCAAAACCGTCAGCCTCAGAGACCCCGACATTACCGTCTATCTTGAGATGCTTTCCCGGGATGTCTATTTCGCAATCGAAAAGACTCCGGGCCCCGGAGGCATGCCGGTGGGAGTGAGCGGCAAGGTCGCCTGCCTCATTTCCGGCGGGATTGACTCGCCGGTCGCGTCCTATCGCATGATCAAACGCGGCTGCCGCGCCCTCTTCGTTCACTTCTCGGGCCGGCCACTCGTCAGTCGCGACTCGGAAGATAAGGTCCGCGATCTCGTGCAGACGCTGACCGCCTACCTCCACAAATCCCGGCTCTACGTGATTCCTTTCGGAGAAATTCAACGCGAGATCGTCCTGAACACCCCGGCGCCGTTTCGGGTGGTGCTCTATCGCCGCATGATGCTCCGGATTGCGGAGGAACTCGCGCGGCGGGAACAGTGTTGGGGCCTAGTCACCGGAGACAGTTTAGGCCAGGTGGCGTCTCAGACCCCTGAGAACATTTCGGTAGTTGAAGAGGCGGCGGGCCTGCCGATCTTGCGGCCGCTCATCGGCATGGACAAACTGGAAATTACGGACGATGCGAAACGGATTGGCACGTACGAGACATCCATCGAACCGGATCAGGACTGCTGCAAACTGTTCACCCCGCCGCACCCCAGCACCAAGACACGCCTTGAGGAACTCCTCAACATCGAACGCGAGCTGGATATCCCCCGTCTGGTGAAACAGGGAGTCGAGAAAGCCGAGCTGTCGGAATTCATCTCCCCTGCGTAGCCCGCGCCAACGCCTTCTCTCTGACAATCCGAAAATGCGTATCCAGCTCCTGGCGCATCGCCACGGCAATGACCCAATCGGGGACAAACGTCTCGATCTCGACCAGCAACTCGAATTCTGCCTTCGTGTGCGCCCCACCTTCTGCCGGAGACAAGGTCCACACGCGGCGATATTGCTTGAAATCTCCGCCCTTCAGTTCGGTCAACAACCCACCGGTCGCCAGTGTCCGGGATTCGCTCAGCAGACGCCGCTCGCCGGGGAGCAGGGCATGTTCGATCCGGATATCGGTAAACACGCTGCCGGGCTGCTCACGAATCTCCGCCATCCGCATCCGCGTGTCAAAGAGGTTTGGCCAGTGGGCATAGTCAGTCAACAGCTGCTGTATGATCCCCGGTTCGACCGGAAAAAACACCGTGGCTTTCGCCTTTACCCCGCCGGTGACCTGCACCTTCACCTCCAGCGAGACAGGATCACCGGGCCAGCACCAGCTCGGGCTCAAGACACATATCGCGGCGAGACACGAAAGCAGTCGTTTGACCATGATGCGATTATACCGGCCTCTCCCCTGCCTCGCGAGCAGGAATCGCAATTGACCGGGACAAATCACTCTGTGCTAGGATGCGCCATGCATCGCACGTACTCATTTCTCATGTTGCTGTTCGTGACGACCGGACTCCAGTTTCTCCTGGCCGGAACCGCCTCTGCCCAGCTGATGCAGGAATCGACCGCGACCACCGAACAGTCCTGCAGCTTCGGCATGGGAAAAGGGGAGCCCTCCCACAGTTGCGCGGTTCCATTCCCGCCGGGCTGCCGTGTGGCTCAAGCGCCTGGTTCGTCCAAACCCTGGACGACAATCTCGACCGGCGGCCGGCTCTTGTGCCGGTTCGATGACAAACAGACCGACTGGAAGACCAAGATCACCGGTGCATGCAATCGTTGCCAATCCGGTCATTGCTCCGCCCAGTTCAGCGTCCGCTACGATTGTTCGCCCCAGCAGTAACCCTATGCCCCTCACTCGGGCAATCAAACAAGAAGCCCTCGCGCTCGGATTCGACGCCGTCGGGATTACTCGCGTGGACCGAG
>CAZXNN010000511.1:0-2656 GCA_964641915.1 uncultured Nitrospira sp.
TCCGGCATCAAAGGTCACTCATATATCACCAACGCCAGCGCGCACCTCGGCAATGGTGCAATTGTCAAAGTCGACATTAAGAAGTTCTATCCATCGGTCGACGGCGCAAGGATCTTCCGGTTCTTTCATCTCGCACTTCAATGCAGCCCGGATGTAGCCGCCGTACTTACGCGCCTAACTACAATCGATCAACACGTTCCGACCGGAAGTTGTGTGAGCCAAGCGCTAGCGTTTTTTGCAGCTCGTCCAATGTTTGACGAGTTGGAAAAGCTGGCAGCTGCGCACGGCGTAACATTTACTGTATACGTCGACGACATGACGTTTTCTGGTGCAAATGCGACTCCAGACTTTCTATGGCGAGTGAAGCAAATAATTCACTCCCATGGATTTTCCTACCACAAGGATCGCTTTTACCCTGCCAACGAAAGAAAGCTCGTAACTGGTGTGCTCATCGACGGGCATCAAGCCCGTGTATTGCCCTCGAGAGAGCTCGACATGTGGAATCAGTTTCACGCGCTCGGCAGTGGCGACCCAGAGTCGCGGAAGAAGGCGCTCAACAGGCTAATTGGAAGCGTGGTAGCTGCGGGGCAAATTGAACCACGGTTTATGAAACGGATTAGACGACTGCGATCTATGCAATTGGAAATCGATAGCGAGTAGATGGTACTGGCGAACCGATAGCTTTTATCTTGAGCGCACGTGCGGCGCCGAGAGTGACTGAACTAGGGCACCGTATGTCGTGTTCCTCATAGATTGCCTATCTGTTGCGCACTCGCAAGCACGATTGGCAATTCTTCGAGCTTGGTCACAAGCTTGGTCCCATACAGCGCAGAAGGTGCAGACATATAGCCTCCGGCGAAGGCATCAACGCGCATCACGTCTACATACGGAATGTACCAAGCGTGCGCCATGTCTCCAAGGTCGCTTTTGGCCTTCTGCAGGCTTCGGGGGGTCTGGGAAGGTGTGACGTTTACTTTCATGTTCGCAATTGCGAGCTCCGCCTGAATATGAACCGACGGAAACCCGCGGGGCCCCGTGGTCATTGCCGCTTCTAGAGCACTTTCCGGCGATACTGCTAGTGAAGTGAAAATTTCGGCGTCCTTTTCGGTAAAGCCTTTGACGGCTTCTTCAAAGAGGCGTTGCTCGACCCTTTCTTTCACCTGCGCCAGACCGACTTCCCATGGAATGGAAGCGTCGCCTAATTTCTTTGAAAGCAGTCTGATCTCCTCCGCCTTCTCGCGGAGCTTGTCCAGAGTCGCCACGTAGTCTTCGCCTGAGCCCCTAAGCCATTTCGGCAATCCGCTGAGACCAGAACTCGATGTGAGGGTAAGCCACGGCATCACGCCAGCGAGATCAGAGAGATCTCGAGCCAGCGCGTTGGAGGCATCTATTGCGTATTGCGCGGAGCCTGCATGGAGAATCATGTCCTTCCATTGCATCTCAGTTTGTGGAGACATTGGAAACTGCTCCCGCATACGAGCGGCAAAACTTGGCCACATAGTCGTGAGGCCGTTTCTTAAAATGGAAGGGAGCGCTTTCCTCGACTTTGTCCCCTTGGCCAAGCGCCTGAACTTGCGTCCTAGCTTCATGCCTTCCTGCTGTTCGAAAGCGGCCACTGGATCATTCATCATTGCGGCCACCGATTCGGAAAGTTCCTCAAACGTTGCCTGAAAAGATGGAAACCAGAGTCCAGCGTCAGTGCGGGCGTGAAGCGTGGGACGATCTCGTGGTGGCTTGACTGTCTCGCCTTTCACCAAGGCAGCGGCTTCAATGGCGGGGAGTTGCATGTACGGGGCGAGCGCCTTCGTCACTGATAGAAGTTGAATGGCTTTCGCCCGATACGTGGCTCGCTCAACATGAGCTTTCGCAGTGGCAGCAGCTTCAACAATGTGGATATAGGAGTAGCGAAACTCAACCGTTCCGCTTTCGGCGAACTCTAGAAGCTTCCCGAGAATTTCCTCATGCTCGGCCGTACCCTTTCCTTCCAGCACGGAACCAAACCTAGAATAGTCGTTGCTATCCAAATAGACTTGTAGAGGACGGTTCGTATTTTTCTCCTTTGCTCATACGGACGCGGGCGAACCCGATTGGCCACTATTTTGCTCTTCACATTGGGCGTGCGGCCAAAGCACCACGCCAAAGGATTTTTCCAGTCGCCGTCGTTACTCTCAACGCCAAAGTAAGCCGTAGTGATTGAATCGTTTATCCTGTGCGTCTCTTTGCCAGACGATTCGACCATGAAAAAGCTCACCGATTACCCGCGCCGCCAGATCGTCATCAACGCCCTCTTCGGCCTCCTTGCCGCGCCGTTCGTCGCGCCGCAAGCATCGGCCCAGGCCTACCCCGACAAGTCGATCCGCCTCATCGTCCCCTTCCCCGCCGGAGGGCCGACGGACATCGTCGCCCGCCCCCTCGGCCAGCTGCTGTCTGACTCCCTCAAGCAGCCCGTCGTCATAGACAACCGCGGCGGCGCAGGCGGCTCCATCGGCGCGGACCTCGTCGCGAAGTCCCCCGCCGACGGCTACACCCTCCTCATGGCCACCGTCGGCACCCACGCCATCAACGGCAGCCTCTACAAGAAGCTCCCCTACGACCCGGTGAAGGACTTCACGCCCATCGCCCTGGTCGCGAGCGCCCCGGTGGCCGTGGTGGTGAA
>CAZXNN010000512.1:0-2652 GCA_964641915.1 uncultured Nitrospira sp.
TGTCATGGAGCTCTCGTCCAAGGCGGCCGTCGTGCCAGTGAAATTCCGATGGTCGGATGTCGGGAGTTGGGGAAGTTTGGATGAAGTGGCCGAGAAGGACAAGGCTGGAAATGTGCTGGTCGGACGGGTCATCGACTTCGAAAGCTCACGCTCGATTGTGTATGCCGATCGGCGGGTTGTGGCCACAATCGGTCTTGAGGACATGGTGGTGGTGGATACGCCCGATGCCACGCTGGTCTGTCCGAAGTCTCGCGCGCAGGATGTCAAAAAGGTGGTGGAGATTCTCAAGCAGCAGAAGGCGCCGGAACATCTCGAGCATCTGACGGTCCACCGCCCGTGGGGATCCTACACGATTCTTGAAGAGGGGGCCGGCTTCAAGGTGAAGCGAGTGACAGTGAATCCGGGCGGGCGTCTCTCGCTTCAGCTGCATCATAAGCGGAGCGAGCATTGGGTCGTGATTGCAGGAACCGCGCGGGTCACGAGAGGCGAAGAGGTGTTTGATCTCCAAGTGGGACAGAGCACGGCTATTCCAGTCGAGACCAAGCATCGGTTGGAGAATCCCGGGAAAGAGACGGTCCATATTATCGAAGTCCAGAATGGTCCTTATCTCGGAGAAGACGACATCGTGCGATTCAAGGATGATTACGGACGAACCGCTAACGGGTAGGAGATAAGGGAGCGGCTATGGGATTGTTTCGCGAATACGACTTGCGCGGCATCGTTGGGAAAGAACTGACCGTGGACATTGCCGAACGTCTGGGGCGTGCGTATTGTACGCATGTGCGAGGGCGCGGCGCGAAGACCATCACCGTGGGGCGAGACGGCCGGCTCAGTTCTCCGGAGTTGTATCACGCGTTGGTCAAGGGATTGCTTGCCGGCGGCCTCAATGTGATCGATATTGGGATCTGTCCCTCCCCGCTGGTCTATTTCTCGTTGCACACGTTGCCGGTGGACGGCGGGATTATGATTACCGGGAGCCATAACGCCGCCGAGTACAACGGGTTCAAGATTTGTGTCGGGAAAGAAGCGATTCACGGCGATGAGATTCAGGCGCTCCGGCTGGTGATGGAGCAGGGGCAGTTTGTCTCCGGTCAGGGAAGGCTGACCGAGCATCCCATCATTCCCGACTATCTGGCCTATATCAAGAAAAGCTTCGCCGGAGTGGACGCGAAACGATTGCATGTGGTCATCGATTGCGGCAGCGGTGTGGCAGCGCTGATTGCGAAGGATGCCTTGGAGTTACTGGGTTGCAAGGTGACGGGACTGTATTGCGAGTTGGATGGCCGATTCCCGCATCATCACCCGGATCCCACGGTGCTGGAGAATCTTGCGGACCTGATGCATGCGGTCAAGGAGCACAAGGCGGATGTGGGTATCGGTTACGATGGCGATGCGGATCGGATCGGGGCCGTGGATGAGCATGGGCATGTGCTGTGGGGCGATCGATTGCTGGTGATCTATTCGCGCGATATTCTGGCGGTCAAGCCGGGCAGCACCATCATTTCCGAAGTGAAAGCGTCACAGAGTCTCTATGACGATATCGCCAACCATGGCGGCCGTCCGGTGATGTGGAAGACCGGCCATTCTCTGATCAAGGCGAAGATGAAAGAAGAGAAGGCTGTCCTGGCGGGCGAGATGTCAGGGCACATGTTTTTTGCCGATCGATATTTTGGCTATGACGATGCGGTGTACGCCTCTTGCCGACTCGTGGAGATCCTTGCCAAAGGCGTGAAGCCGCTCTCCGCGCTAGTTGCCGATCTTCCGGATACGACCGTGACGCCGGAAATTCGTGTAGATCTTCCCGATGCGATTAAATTCGATGTGGTCAAGCGGGTGCGCGATCGGTTCGAAACGTATGCCAAGACCAAGCAGGGGCTCGGTCCGGAACAACGTCGGGTTCGTGAGCTAGTGACGATCGACGGCGTGCGCGCGGTCTTCGAAGATGGCTGGGGGTTGATCCGGGCATCGAATACACAGCCGGCCTTGGTGCTCAGATTCGAAGCCACCACGCCTGCGAAGCTTGATGCGATTCGTGCGATTGTGGAAGGCGAGTTGGCCGATGTGCGTCGGGAACTCGAAGGATAGTGCCACGGTTGCTTGACGTGCTTCGACGGATGTTCCTTGCTAATACAACGTGCGTTCTCGCCTGGTTACTCTGCTTACTTTCAGCCTGGGGCCCCGGCCCGGTCTATGCCGATGAGAGCGCCCTTTTTCCGGCGCGTCCGTTCAGCGTGGGTGAGCGGCTGACCTACGATATTACCTTTCTCAATATCAGCGCAGGAACGGCTGTGATGGAGGTGAGTGCTGGCGATGGCCCCAGTGATCATCCGTCGGGAAAATTTATCACGACGGCTGTGTCGAGCCCGAAGGTCACCAGATTTTTTCCCGTCGACAATCGAGTCGAATCACTGACGGATCTGACGACGCTGCTGCCGGAGCACATGACCTTCCGGAGGCGAGAGGGGAAAAAGAAGGAAGATATCGAGTACCTCTTTCATCGGAAAGACAACAGCGTCTCAGCTACCCGAGGCGGGATCACGGAAGTCCTCCCGATTCCAGCCGACACTCAGGATCTGATTTCCTGCCTCTATTATGTACGAAGCCTGCTGCCGCTGAAGCAGGGCGCATCCCAGGCCTTGACGGTCTACCACG